>JBBSBG010000027.1:0-17109 GCA_038251495.1 Cytophagales bacterium | reverse complement strand
TTTTTCATTTCAAGATCTTATTCATTTCCGGGTCGCGGGTCAGGCGCCCCGCAACAACAAAGGGTGCTTTTCATTGTCAGGTCATGACGCTTCGGTCATGATCCTGATAGTAGCATCAGGGTTTAACCTTGACATCCTGACAGTAAACGTCAGTATCGTCAACCCTACGAGCAGATTTTGCATCCTAATGCATCATCTGGGTTAAACTATGATGGGAGCACAAGCCAACAATAAAAAAGGGATTGAACTTTCATCCAATCCCTTCTCAATATGATTCGCTAAGTAAACTATTCCTTCTTTTTGGTAGTTTTCTTAGCCGCTTTTTTAGGCTTCTTTTCAGTTTCTTCCGCTGTAGGTTCTGCCACTACCTCGGCATCTTCAACACCATCCTCAGCTTTTTTGCTCTTTCTACCTCTGCGGGTCTTAGCTTTCTTCTCAGCACCATCTTTCTTGTAGATGTCATTGAAGTCAACCAACTCTATCAGGCACATCTCGGCTGCATCCCCTAATCGGGCATCGCCCATTTTGATAATGCGGGTATACCCTCCTGGACGATCGGCCGTGCGACCTGCTACTTCGCCAAACAACGCAGTGATTGACTCTTTATTCTGAAGATAAGCCATTACGGTTCTTCTTGAATGCGTAGAATTATCTTTTGCCTTGGTAATCAAAGGCTCAACATACTTTCTCAAGGCTTTGGCTTTGGCCAATGTGGTCGTAATCCTTTTATGCAGGATTAGGGAAGAAGCCATATTTGAAAGAAGTGCGTGGCGATGTGCCGACTTTCTTCCAAGGTGATTTATTTTTTTACCGTGTCTCATGATTTAATCTTCATCGAGTTTATACTTGGCAAGATCCATACCGAAGGTAAGGTTCTTCTCCGCTACTAATTGTTCCAATTCAGCCAATGACTTCTTACCAAAATTTCTGAACTTCATCATGTCAGAAATATCAAGCTGTACTAAATCACCTAATGATTTTACATCGGCTGATTTCAAGCAGTTGTAAGCTCTAACTGAAAGATCAAGATCGTGAAGTGACGTTTTAAGAAGCTTGCGCATGTGCAACATTTCTTCATCAACTTGTTCAACTTCGCTATCCTTACCAGTTTCGAGTTCAATAGACTTATCAGAAAATAAGCGGAAGTGTTGGATCAAAATGAACGCTGCCCCTTCCAATGCTTTTTCAGGATGGATTGAACCGTCAGTTTCTATATCAATCAACAACTTTTCGTAGTCAGTCTTTTGTTCAACACGTGTATTTTCAACACTGTACTTAACATTTTTCACTGGCGTAAAAATCGCATCGATTGGAATAAATCCAAAAACTTGTTCGTTTGGCTTATTCTCTTCAGCTGGTAAGTAGCCTCTTCCTTTTTCGATAGTAAGTTCAATTTCAAATTGAGCTGCCTCGTCAAGGTTACAGATCACGTGGTCTGCATTCAAAACTTCAAATGACGAAGTAAACTTGGCAATATCACCCGCTTTAAATTCTTTTTGCTTCTTAATGGTCACAACAATCTTGCTATCAAAATTGTCAGATACCCTTCTGAAGCGAACTTGTTTCAAGTTCAGGATAATTTCAGCAACGTCTTCTACAACACCTTCGATAGTAGAAAACTCGTGCAAAACTCCCGGAATTTTAATTCCTGTAATGGCGTACCCTTCTAATGAAGAAAGTAAAATTCTTCTTAGTGCGTTGCCGATCGTAACACCATACCCTTTTTCCAAAGGTTTGAAAGTAAAAAGGCCGTGGAAGTCATCTGACTTCTCCATTACCACTTTCTCTGGCATTTGAAATGCTAATATTGACATAACGTTTTGATTAAGGTTAACAATTACTTCGAGTACAATTCAACGATCAACTGTTCGTTGATATTTTCAGGAATTTCTGAGCGAAGTGGCAGGTTGATAATCTTTCCTTCCATTTCGTTTCCTTCCCACTCAAGCCAATTATATTTCTTTGCGCTTTGCACCGATAATGAATTGGTAATAGTCTCTAATGATTTTGATTTTTCGCGCACTGCGATTTTGTCGCCAGCACGCAAATTCACTGAAGGGATATTAACAACCTCTCCATTTACAGTGATGTGCTTATGCACAACCAACTGACGAGCCGCTCTACGTGTAGGAGCAACTCCTAAACGATAAACCATGTTGTCAAGTCGCGATTCAAGCATCTGCAACAATACCTCGCCTGTTACACCTTTTTTGCGAGAGGCCTTATCGAAAATATTCTCGAATTGACGTTCAAGCACACCATAAATATATTTTGCTTTTTGCTTCTCCGCCAACTGAATAGCGTATTCAGATTGCTTACGCTTCTTTCCTTTACCGTGCATGCCGGGAGGGTAATTCTTCTTCAGAAGAGCCTTGCTATCGCCAAGGATAGGCTCGTTGAACCTTCTGGAGATTCTTGCTTTAGGGCCTGTGTATCTTGCCATATTCTATTTTTGATTTTTGACCTTTTGTTTGCTGATCGTATTTCAGCAGGCAATCAATCCTATTTTTATTTTTTTCGCGTTTTTCTTAAATCGAAAATCGTACTTCTAAAATCGTAAGTTAACTAAACTCTTCTTTTCTTAGGAGGCCGACAACCGTTGTGTGGAATTGGCGTCATATCCTTAATGATTGTTACTTCAATACCTGAAGCCTGAATACTACGAATAGCAGACTCTCTGCCAGCCCCTGGGCCAGTTACAAAAACTTCTACTTTACGCAGACCCAATTCAAAAGCTTTGGTCGCACACTCCTGAGCCGCTACCTGAGCTGCATATGGAGTATTCTTCTTCGATCCTTTGAATCCCATCTTTCCAGCAGAAGCCCATGATATTACCTGACCAGTTGTATTGGTCATTGAAATAATAATATTATTGAACGTAGCACTCACGTGTGCTTGGCCAACAGCCTCCACAGTTACTACGCGCTTTTTGCTTTTATCTTTCTTCTTTTCAACAGGTGCTGCCATACAGAAAAGTTTATTGTGCTTTAGTTAAAAATATTATCCTTTAGTCGCTTTCTTCTTATTCGCTACCGTCTTGCGCTTTCCTTTGCGAGTGCGGGCGTTGTTCTTAGTCGTTTGTCCACGCACAGGTAACCCTCTACGATGACGAAGACCACGGTAACATCCAATATCCATCAAGCGCTTCACGCTCAATTGAACTTCAGACTTAAGAGCACCTTCAATTTTGAATTGCTCTGCAATAGCAGCACGAATTGCGTTTGATTCATCATCATTCCAATCCTTTGCTTTCTTGTCCCAGATTACTCCTACTTGCGTAAGAATACGTTGGGCAGATCTACGTCCGATACCATAGATGTATGTGAGGGAAATTTCACCTCTTTTATTATCGGGAATATCAACACCAGCGATACGTGCCATAATTATCCTTGTCTTTGTTTATACCTTGGATTCTTCTTATTAATAACAAACAGTTTTCCTTTGCGCCTGATTATCTTACAATCGGCACTCCGCTTTTTTATAGATGACCTGACTTTCATAATCTATTTATATCTAAATGTTATCCTTCCTTTTGTTAAATCGTAAGGCGACATTTCTAACCTTACTTTATCTCCTGGCAATATGCGGATGTAGTGCATCCTCATCTTACCACTAATATGTGACAGCACTTCATGGCCGTTTTCTAATTGCACCCTAAACATGGCATTAGACAACGCTTCCAGTATTGTTCCATCCTGCTCTATCGACTTTTGTTTCGCCACTTATACGAATAATTTAGTTCTATATACTCGTGAGTCGTTAAAACCTCAGTTCTCTCTTTATGAATCACAACCATGTGCTCAAAATGAGCTGAAGGTTTACGATCCGATGTGCGGATTGTCCACCCATCTTTCTCTTGCACTACACTCTTTGTTCCCATGTTAATCATCGGCTCAATGGCAAATACCATTCCCGGTGCCAACTTCACTCCCTTTCCCCGCTTTCCATAATTCGGAACCTCTGGATCTTCGTGCAAGTCTTTTCCCACACCATGACCAACCAACTCGCGAACTACACCATAACCGAATTGCTCTACAAAATTTTGTATCGCATAGCTTACATCACCCATTCGGTTTCCGGCCTTTGCTTGCGCAATTCCCAACTCCATCGATTCGTATGTTCGGTGAAGCAGTCTCAACACTTCATCGCTCACTTTTGAAAGTGGATACGTATAGGCCGAGTCACTGTGAAATCCTTTATACTTAACTCCACAATCAATCGAAACTAAATCGGTCTCTTTCAATTCGTAATCCCCGGGAAACCCGTGAACGACAATTTCATTAACCGACATGCACAAGGCAGATGGAAACCCGTGGTAATTCTTAAACGAAGGCGTACCTCCATGATCAAGAATAAACTCCTCGGCAATTCGATCCAGTTCTTTGGTTTTCACTCCCGGTGTTACCCGTTTCGCTACTTCTCCGTGTGCCTTTCCTAAAATCTGGGCACTCTCCCTAATAATCTGTATCTCCTCGTCCGTCTTGTAGCGAATCATTCAACTTCAAGCCGCAGCAAACTGAGAACGTCCTTTCACTCTACCTGATTTCATCATTCCTTCATAATGCCGCATCAGCAAGTAACTCTCAATTTGTTGAAGTGTATCTAATACAACACCAACCAAAATCAAAAGAGAAGTACCTCCATAGAATTGGGCAAAATTCTGAGTGATTCCCGCCTTCACAGCAAACGCTGGAAGTATGGCAACCGCTGCCAGAAAGATAGCACCTGGTAAAGTAATCTTTGATAAAATACTATCTATAAACTCGGCTGTCTGCTTACCGGGCTTGATGCCTGGAACAAACCCACCGTTTCTTTTCAAATTATCAGCAATGTCATTTGATGGAACCGTGATTGCTGTATAGAAGAATGTAAAGATCAAAATCAAGATGGCGAACAATAAGTTGTATTGCCATGATGTAAAGTCTGCGAAGGTTGAACCCACATAAGCACCCAGGTCGCTATCCTGCCACATTTGAGCAACTAATGGCGGTATAAACATAAGCGCCTGCGCAAAGATGATTGGCATTACACCCGCTGAGTTCAGCTTTAATGGAATAAAATCACGTTTACCGCCATACAACTTATTTCCTACTACCTGCTTAGCATATTGTACTGGAATTCTACGAGTTGCTTGCGTAAGTGCAATTACACCAACCACTACAAAGAACAAGGCTAACACTTCCAAAATAAACAGCAACATGCCGTTCATTCCTTTTGCATCTACTTCCTGATAGATAGCCGCTGGGAAACGAGAAACAATACCAATCATAATTAGCATACTGATACCATTGCCAATTCCCTTGTCGGTGATACGCTCGCCAAGCCACATGCAAAACATAGTGCCAGCAACCAAAATGATAATTGAAGATACTGTAAAGAACAACCCTGGATTTAAAAGTGCCTCCGGAGCAATGGTTGCCCGGATATACCCATAGGATTGAGCCGCAGTAATAATAATTGTAAGTACGCGTGTAAACTGATTTAACTTTTTGCGACCACTATCACCTTCCTTTTGAAGTTTAGTGAAATGAGGTACTGCTACCGTTAGCAACTGCACCACAATGGATGCCGAGATATACGGCATGATACCTAATGCAAAAATGGATGCACGACTGAATGACCCACCTAAGAAAGTATTTAACAAATCGAAAATGCCACCTTGGTTTCCACCAATTTGTTCTAAAATTACAGGATCAACACCCGGCAACACTATATAAGATCCTAATCTGAAAATGATTAGAAACCCTATCGTATTTAGAATGCGAACCCGAAGGTCTTCAATCGAAAATATGTTCTTTATGGTTGTAAAGAAACGCTTCATTATTTCACAGTTGTTGCGGTACCGCCTAAGTTTTCAATTGCTTTTGTAGCCGTGTCAGAAAATGCATGCGCTTCCACACTCACTTTTGATTTCAATTCTCCTCTGCCTAAAATCTTAATGCTGTCCTTCTTACCAACAATTCCATTTTCAATCATCAATTGAACAGTAATTGAGGGAGCTTTTGTTTTTTGAGCAAGGTCTTCCAATGCATCCAAATTGATTGCCTTGAAATAAATCTTATTATTATTCTTAAATCCAAACTTTGGAATTCGTCTTTGAAGGGGCATCTGTCCTCCTTCAAATCCAGACTTTTTTGAATTTCCTGAACGAGACTGAGCTCCTTTGTGACCACGACCTGCCGTACTACCACCAGAACCTTGTCCTCTTCCAAGACGCTTATTATTTTTTACCGAGCCTTCTGCCGGCTTGAGTGTGTGCAGCTTCATTTTATAATTCGGTTACGCTCACTAAATGCTTTACTTTTTTTACCATGCCTTGTATCTGCGGAGTATATTCCACTTCAACAGAGCGATGTACTCTTCCTAAACCCAATGATTGAATAGTTCTCAATTGAGTTTCGGGTCTTTTTATTGTGCTGCGGGTTTGAGTAATTCTAACTTTTGCCATAACTCTTATCCGTTAAAAACTTTAGACAATGAAACACCACGGTTACGTGCAATAGTTTGAGGATCGCGCATAGTTGTTAGTGCTTTGAAAGTCGCCTTTACCACATTGTGTGGGTTAGACGATCCTTTAGACTTGGCTAATACGTTGTGAACACCTGCACTCTCCAACACGGCACGCATCGCACCACCGGCTATTACGCCAGTACCAGGAGAAGCTGGTTTCAATAAAACGAAACCACCACCAAATTTTCCAAGTGACTCATGTGGAACTGTTCCTTTAATAATAGGAACTTTTACAAGATGCTTTTTAGCATCATCAATTCCCTTTGTGATTGCATCGGTTACTTCATTGGCTTTGCCTAATCCATACCCAACAACACCATTACCATCTCCTACTACTACTATGGCAGCGAAACTAAATCTTCTACCACCTTTCACCACTTTGGCTACACGCTGGATGGCAACAACCTTTTCCTTTAGGTCTATTTCACTTGCCTTTACTGTGCTGACGTTACTTTGTGTCATGCTTTAAAATTTTAAGCCTCCCTCTCTGGCTCCTTCGGCCAAAGCTTTGATATTACCGTGGTATAAATATCCATTACGATCGAATACAATCTCCTGAACTCCACTTGCCAATGCTTTCTCAGCTACTTTTTTGCCTACATTCTTAGAGATGGTCATATTAACACCACCTTTCTTATCTAATTCAATAGATGAAGAAGCTGTTACAGTTAATCCTTTTGAATCATCGATGATTTGAGCATAGATGATTTTATTGCTACGGAATACAGACAAGCGAGGACGAGCTGAAGTGCCTTCCAAATTCTTGCGAATTCCTTTTTTTATCCGCGTTCTTCTGTGCTTAATGTTTGCCATGATTATCTATTATTTAGCTGCTGCTTTACCAGCTTTTCTACGAACATACTCACCCACAAACCGAATACCTTTTCCTTTATATGGCTCCACGCTGCGCAAGGATTTAATCTTAGCAGCAACCTGACCTATTAATTGCTTATCAATACCCTCTAAAATGATCAAAGGGTTCTGACCTTTTTCCTGAATGGCTTGTACTTTAAGTTCTGGTGGAATTCC
Organism: Cytophagales bacterium; assembly: GCA_038251495.1. GTDB lineage: Bacteria > Bacteroidota > Bacteroidia > Cytophagales > Cyclobacteriaceae > ELB16-189. The sequence goes on along the minus strand of JBBSBG010000027.1, from coordinate 9,570 downwards.
AACAATTACACTGTGAGAATATCCCAAACTTAAATCAAGGACGTTGCCTTGGGCAATGGCTTTATAACCAACACCAATCAGCTCAAGTTGGGTTTTATACCCAATGCTAACTCCCTCAACCATATTCGCAATAAGCGAGCGGTATAAACCATGCATTGCCTTATGACGTTTCTGTTCAGTTGGGCGTGTAACCAAAACAGTACCCCCTTCAAAAGAAATTTTAAAGTCAGTATCTATTAATTGCTTTAACTCGCCTTTAGGACCCTTTACGGTCACTTTATGATCGCTATCCGAGAAGGTGCATGTAACACCTTTTGGAAGCTCTATTGGTAATCTACCTATTCGTGACATGACCTAATCAATTAATAGATGTAACACAAAACCTCACCACCTACATTAAGTGCTTTCGCCTCTTTATCTGTAATTATACCTTTCGATGTAGACAGAATTGCAATACCTAAACCGTTCAATACTTTCGGCAAGCTATCCGCTCCTTTATATTGACGAAGACCCGGTGAACTAACACGATGAAGTTTAGTAATAGCCGATTCTTTTGTTTCTGGATTGTACTTTAATGCAATCTTGATATTGCCTTGCTTGGTCGCAGTATCGTCAAACATGTAGTTAAGGATATACCCCTTATCAAAGAGAACCTTGGTAACTTCTTTCTTAATGTTAGAAGCAGGAACCTCTACCACGCGGTGACGTGCCTTGATTGCATTGCGCAACCGGGTCAAATAATCTGCTATCGGATCTGTTGTTTTCATTCTACTTATTTATAAAAAGCAAACCCGTTTTTTTGAACGGGCTGCAAAGATATATAACAATTTCTGTTATTCAAACTGTTACTAGGTTTCGGTTTAGCCTGTTTTAAGGGGTGCCCCGACCTGAATACTCAGCAACCTAATATGTTGGAAAAAGCTCTCTTACCAGCTTGCCTTGGTTAATCCTGGGATTTTACCATCACTGGCCATTTGGCGGAACTGATTCCGGCAAATACCAAATTTACTCATGTACCCTCTTGGCCGACCAGTTAGTTTACAACGACTGCGCAAACGCACCGCTGAAGAATTTCTTGGTAATTTATCCAACGCAACCCAGTCGCCAGCTTCTTTCAAAGCTTTGCGCTTAGCTGCGTATCGCGCTACCAACCTTTCCTTTTTCTTGTCTCTTGCTATAATTGATAATTTCGCCATCGAGCAATTAATTTTTAGTTACAAATGGCATACCCAACGACTTTAGCAACTCATAGCTTTCTTCGTCAGAAGCTGCTGAAGTCACAAAAGTGATATCCATGCCGTTAATTTTATTCACTTTATCAATAGAAATCTCAGGGAAAATGATCTGCTCTTTTACACCCAAGGTATAATTTCCACGTCCGTCAAAACCTTTATCGCTAACTCCTTTGAAGTCACGAACGCGTGGAAGTGCTACATTCAACAAACGATCCATGAATTCATACATGCGATCGCCACGAAGCGTAACCTTTACGCCAATTGCTTGATCGACCCGAAGCTTGAAATTCGAAATATCTTTCTTCGAGCGTGTTGAAACAGCCTTTTGGCCGCTGATGGTTGTAATCTCTTCCAACCCAACATCAATCAATTTCTTGTCTGCAACAGCGGCACCAAGGCCTTTGTTGATACAAATTTTTTCTACTTTGGGTACCTGCATTACTGACTTATACTGAAACTTATCTTTCAGGCCAGGAACGATTTCCTTGAGGTACTTTTCTTTTAATCTTGGAGTTGCCATTATTTAATAAATTCTCCTGTTTTCTTTGAAAATCTCTGCAGCTTACCTTTTTCATTAAGCTTTCTACCTGTGCGCGTTGGCTTGTCGTTAGAAGGCTCAACCACCATCAGGTTACTGATGTGAATAGTTCCTTCCATTTTCTTAATGCCACCTTCAGGCTTTCCGGCAGAAGGCTTCTGGTGTTTTGTCACCATATTGATTCCTTCTACAATAGCGCGATTCTTATCTGTCAATATTTCCAACACTTTGCCGGTTTTGGTTTTATCGTTTCCAGACAATACTAACACTTTGTCTCCCTTGCGAATATGCAGCTTCGACTGCTTGTTATACTTCCTTTCCATAGCTTATAATACTTCAGGGGCTAATGAAATAATCTTCATGAACTGCTTCTCTCTAAGCTCACGAGCAACCGGACCGAAAATACGGGTACCACGAGGCTCATCTTGTGCATTTAAAAGAACAGCTGCATTATCTTCAAAGCGAATGTATGAACCATCCTTTCTTCTGATTTCTTTTTTAGTGCGAACAATTACAGCCTTAGAAACTGTTCCTTTTTTGATTTGGCTGGTCGGTATTGCTGACTTTACAGTAACAACAATAGTATCACCTACACTTGCAGAAGCTCTGCGAGTGCCCCCTAATACGTGAACACAAAGAACTTCTTTTGCTCCACTGTTATCTGCAACGATTAGTCGACTTTCTGTTTGTATCATGGTTACTTAGCTTTTTCAATTATTTCAACCAATCTCCATCTCTTGTTCTTGCTGGTAGGGCGTGTTTCCATAATACGCACTGTATCACCAATACCCGCCTCGTTCTTTTCGTCATGAGCCATGAACTTGGTTGTTTGGTTCATGAACTTACCATAAATAGGGTGCTTTACTTTGCGATTAATCGCTATAGTAATTGACTTAGTCATTTTATTGCTAACCACTTTCCCTACTTTCTCCTTCCTTAGGTTTCTTACCGTCTCCATGAGAAATTACTTTTGAGTTTCTTTTGCTTTCAATTCTGTCTTAAGGCGCGCAATCATTTTGCGGGTCTCTTTTATTCTCATTGGATTTTCGATGGCGGAAACCTGATGAGCAAATTTCAATTTGCGTAAGGCTTCATTCTCGCTTCCAAGCTTCTCATTAAGCTCTGCTAAAGTCAATCCTTTAATCTCTGTGTTTTTCATTTTGCTGCTTGTTCTACGTAATCTCTTCTTACAGTAAAGCGAGTTTTGATTGGCAACTTTCCATCAGCAAGTGCTAACGCTTCTTTTGCTGTTGCCATGGTTACTCCACCGGCTTCAAATAATATAGTGCCTGGCTTAATAACTGCCACCCAATATTCAGGAGCACCTTTACCCTTGCCCATCCGCACTTCAGCTGGCTTCTTAGTAATTGGCTTATCTGGGAAAATCCGAATCCACACCTGACCTTCACGCTTCATAGCGCGGGTAACAGCTACACGAGCTGCTTCTAACTGACGGGCTGTAATCCAACCAGCCTCCAGGGATTTAAGAGCAAATGATCCAAAGGCAATTGAGTGACCACGGGTGGCCATTCCTTTCACCTTTCCTTTTTGCATCTTTCTGAACTTCGTCCGCTTAGGCTGTAACATGATCTACTGCTTTTTAAAACTTTCCTGAATTATTTTCTTGCACCTCTTCTATCGCCACCACCGCCTTGTTCTCTTTTAGGGCCGCGCTCATTTCTTCCACCACGATCATTACCACCTCTTCTTCTATCTGCACCGCCACCTGGCTGACCACCTTTATTATCTCCTGTTGTGTTGCTCACCATCCCTACGTTTGGCGACAAGTCCCGCTTTCCGTAAACCTCTCCTTTAAATATCCATACTTTAATTCCAATCTTACCATAGATTGTTTGTGCTTCTGAGATTGCATAATCAATATCAGCACGCAACGTATGTAGTGGAATTCTTCCTTCTTTATATTGTTCTGTACGAGCCATTTCGGCACCAGCCAAACGACCTGACAATTTTACTTTTATTCCTTCAGCGCCTACCCGCATAGTAGAAGCAATTGCTTGCTTCATTGCTCTACGATAAGAAATCCTTGCTTCTAATTGCTGAGCGATTGATTCTCCAACTAATCTCGCATCCATTTCTGGGCGCTTAATCTCGTAGATGTTAATTTGAACATCCTTGTTTGTAATCTTCTTTAATTCTTCTTTGATCTTATCAACCTCATTTCCACCTTTTCCAATTACTACACCTGGACGAGCCGTGTGAATAGTGAGTGTGATTCTCTTTAACGTGCGTTCGATAACGACTTTAGAGATTCCACCTTTTTGAATGCGGGCATCAATGTATTTCCTGATCTTCTGATCTTCAACCAACTTGTCGGCAAATGATTTTCCGCCAAACCAACTTGAATCCCATCCGCGGACAATGCCTAATCTGAAACCTACCGGGTTAATCTTTTGTCCCATTATTCTTTTGTTTCTTTAGCTTTTGACTTTATCGCTGCCGCTTTTGCAGGCATGCGATCTACTGTTAAGGTTACATGGTTTGATCTTTTTCTCACGCGGTGAGCACGTCCTTGCGGTGCTGGTCTCAATCTCTTCAATTGACGACCTCCATCTACAAAAACTTCCTTTATAAAAAGATCTGCTTCTTCCAACTTCACATCACTATTCTTTGACTCCCAACTGCTAATAGCCGAAAGAAGTAACTTTTCCATTTTAGCAGCAGCATGCTGTGCTTCGTACTTCAAAATGTTCAATGCCTTACTAACCCGTTCACCACGGATAAGATCAGCTACCAAACGCATTTTGCGTGGCGATGAAGGAACATTCTTTAAATAAGAAGTAGCCGCTCCACTTTTTGCAGCTTCTTTAACGGCTGCAAGCTTCTCGCGCTTTGCTACTGATCTTTTTTTCTTTTTAACTACTTCTGTTTCCATGTTCAGGAATCTTATAATTCTCTTACTTATTTATTGTTTCCTGAGTGCCCTTTGAACGTGCGGGTAGGCGCAAACTCACCTAACTTATGCCCAACCATGTTCTCGGTAACATAAACCGGAATAAACTTATTACCATTATGCACAGCAAATGTATGCCCAATACAATCAGGAGTAATAGTTGATCTGCGCGACCATGTTTTAATTACAGACTTCTTACCAGACTGTTCCATTACCTGCACCTTCTTTTCCAAGCGTGCATCTAAATAAGGACCTTTTTTAATTGACCTTCCCATAATTATTTTTTCCTTCTTGCAACAATTAAACCATCAGAATACTTCTTTGGATGACGCGTCTTCTTGCCTTTAGCAAGCAATCCTTTACGTGATCTTGGATGACCACCTGAGGCGCGACCTTCACCACCACCCATCGGGTGATCTACCGGGTTCATAGCTACTGGTCTTGTGCGAGGACGAACCCCTCTCCAGCGGTTACGGCCAGCTTTACCAACACTTTCATTCATGTGCTCGGCATTTGAAACTGCACCTACTGTTGCAAGGCAGCGAACTAAAACGTTGCGCATTTCACCAGAAGGCATTTTCAACGTTGCATAAACTGCTTCGCGGGCAACTAATTGCACAAACGAACCAGCACTGCGAGCTATCGATGCACCACCACCTGGCTTCACTTCTACATTGTGAATGATTGTACCAATCGGAATTTTAGAAAGTGGAAGTGCGTTACCAACTTCCGGAGCAATGTTATCTCCAGAAATAACAGTTTGTCCTACTTTAATTCCATGTGGAGCAATAATATAAGACTTCACGCCATCCGCATAGTACAACTTGGCGATGCGAGCTGTTCTTGTTGGATCGTACTCAATAGATTTAACTACAGCAGGGATTCCAAAGCGATCACGTTTGAAATCGATCAAACGAGTTTTTTGCTTATGTCCACCACCAATGTAGCGCATTGTCATGCGACCTGAGTTGTTCCGACCACCCGTTTTCTTGATAGTCAAAACCAAAGATTTCTCAGGTTTACTTTCTGTTATGTCCTCAAAACCAGGGGACAACCGATGACGGGTGCCTGCTGTTATCGGTCTAAGTTTTTTCAACGCCATCGCTTATATATTATACGTTGCTATAAAAATCAATTACCTCACCTGAAGCCAAAGTAACAATGGCTTTCTTATAACTTGGCTTGCGACCTGATAACACACCTGCTTTTGTAAAGCGAGACTTGAATTTACCAAGCACATTAATAGTGTTAACATGTGCCACGTTTACACCATACATTTTTTCTACTGCACTCTTAATCTCTACCTTGTTGGCGCTGCCTTTTACAACAAAACCATACTTGCCCTTTTCATTTAATGCAGAAACTTTCTCAGTAACCAGGGGTTTAATCAAAATACTCATTTGGATTACTGTTTATTTAAAATGTTATCAATCTTAGTCAGTGAGCTCTCCACCAAAATCAAATGCTCAGCATTCATCACATCGTATGTGTTGATTTGATCAGCCGTAATGATTTTTGAGTTTTGAATATTTCTAGCTGAAAGAACAACGTTCTTGTTGGCTTCAGGAAGAACAAAAAGTATTTTCTTATCGGTGAAAGAAAGTGACTTAAGTAGTGCTATAAATTGCTTTGTCTTAGCCACTTCAAAATTGAAGTCTTCAATCACAGCAATCATATTATCCTTAGCCTTATATGTAAGGGCTGACTTACGAGCCAAATCCTTTACCTTTTTATTCAACTTAAAAGAATAATCTCTTGGAGTAGGTCCGAATACACGACCACCGCCTTTGAACAATGGGTTCTTGATATTACCCGCACGAGCACCACCCGTTCCCTTTTGCTTCTTTATTTTTCTGGATGAACCACTAATCTCAGCACGCTGCTTAGACTTATGCGTTCCCTGGCGTTGGTTAGCCAAGAAGCTTTTTACATCCAACCATATTGCATGATCGTTTGGCTCAATACCGAATACCTCACTCCCGAGGCTTATCTTTCGGCCGGTATCTTCTCCGCTATGTTTTACAACTGCTACGTCCATCACTTTTGCAAAATTATTATTGAATTTTTTGAACCTGGAACGGAGCCGCTTACAAGAATTATGTTTTTGTCAGCCAGAATTTTCACCACTTTTAGGTTCATCACCTTTACGCGATCTCCACCCATACGACCAGGCAAACGCTTTCCTTTAATTACTCGAGATGCGAAAGATGCATTACCCATAGAACCAGGAGCACGAAGGCGGTTATGCTGTCCGTGAGTTTGACCACCCACTCCAGCAAATCCGTAGCGCTTTACAACACCTTGAAATCCTTTTCCTTTTGAAGTACCAACAGCATCTACGAAGTCGCCCTCAACAAATACATCTTGTACTTTAATCTCCTTTCCCAATTCTACCATTCCATCGTACTCCGCGCGGAAGTCTCTGAATTCAATGGTTGATTTTTTGGGGCTTGTGTTGGCCTTTTTGAAATGACCAACCAGCGGCTTGGGGGTGTTTTTCTCCTTTCTTTCAGAGAAAGAAAGTTGCACAGCCCTGTATCCATCGGTCTCAGCGTTTTTAACCTGAGTGATAACACATGGGCCTGCTTCAATCACCGTAACCGATATATTCTGGCCATCTGGGCCAAATACACTGGTCATTCCTACTTTACGTCCTATTATTCCAGGCATGGTTGAAACCTATTTTGCTTGATTTTATCCTGTTTTGCGGGTTTTGTACTGCAAAAAGGACTGCAAAGATAGGAACTAAAGTTTAGCTACCAAGTGGCCGTTCAAAAAAATAAATGGGACGCATCGTTCCTTGTTTCAAATTTAAAATAGTGTAGTGTTAATATTCTCATTAACAGCATTTTATATGCTAAATAAATAATCTTACAAGAAATTGAAGTAACCCTGACTTCAACCAAATTTTATCAAAGCATTAAAAGGTCTTACTTTTCCAACCTACAAAAAAGAATTAAATGCGGCCAGCCACTTTTTGGAAAGAAAACATAGCATTGTTGGCCTTGCTCCTTTTCCTGTTAGCTGTAAATCTTTCTATTGGAAGTGTGCAAATACCCATTACAAAACTTTTGAGTAGTCTGTTTGCAACCCAGCATGAACTTTATTCTACAATTCTCTGGCAGTTTCGAATACCCAAAGCACTTACCTGCATCTTGGCAGGTAGCGCTCTGGCAACGGGCGGGCTTCTTATGCAAACCCTTTTCCGAAATCCGATGGCTGGCCCGGATGTGCTGGGCCTTACATCTGGCGCCAGCCTTTTTGTCGCCACGTTGCTTTTAGTCGGTCAGTTTAATCCTGGCTTTACCGTATCACTTTTTCAAAACCCCTGGAGTATTGCCCTTGCCGCCAGCATGGGTGGCGCTTTGGTATTCATACTAATTATTTTCATTGCCAATTCAGTAAAAGACAATACCTCATTATTAATCATCGGGCTTATGATTAGCGCAGCAACTTCATCGATAGTAAGTGTTATGCAGTTTACAAGTCAGGCTGACGATCTACAAGCATTTATGGTCTGGACGTTGGGAAGTGTGGGCAACACGGGCTGGAAGGAATTGAGTGTTCTATCATTAATAATCCTTGGCGGCTTAATAATTAGTTACGCACTTATAAAACCACTTAATGGTTGGCTGCTTGGTGAGAACTATGCTAAAAACCTAAACATCAATCTAGATCGCTCTCGCTTTCTGATAGTAATAGCAACGGGTTTATTAACGGGTGGGGTTACGGCCTTTTGTGGACCGATCGCTTTTGTTGGCCTCGCTGTTCCGCATTTAGTTAGGCTTCTTGTACCTGCCACTAATCATAAAATATTAATTCCGGCAGTCATGGTGGGTGGAGCGAGTTTGCTTCTTCTTTGCGACATGCTTGCGCAGATACCAGGAAGCACACAAGTTCTTCCCTTAAATGCGGTCACATCCATGATTGGAGCACCGGTTGTAATCTGGATGATTATTAAAGCGAAAAGAATAAGTGTCTGACCTAAAAAACATAGCCCTGGTAACAAAAGATTTGGTGGTTGGCTACACCAAAGAAAAGAAATCGCATGCTCTTTTTGATTCACTCAATCTGAGTTTGAGGGCAGGAGAACTTGTTTGTTTTATGGGCTCAAATGGGGTAGGCAAAACAACTTTGATTAGAACCTTAACAGGCTTGCAGAAACCCTTGGGCGGAAAAATTGAGACAATAAATAATCAAGCTATTGCAGTGGTTTTGACCGATCGGATTAATTCGGCCGTAATGACGGTTTACGATTTAATTACATACGGTCGCTATCCTTATTTGAATTGGAACGTTTCTCTTTCTGATCGCGATTATGAAATAGTTGAGCAGGCGATTAAACAAGTTCATCTTGAATCCATAGTTGATAAAAAACTTTTTGAACTTAGCGATGGGCAATTACAAATGGCCATGATTGCTAAAGCACTTGCGCAGGATACACCGATATTATTTTTAGATGAACCCACCGCACATTTGGATTTAAATAATCGTGTTGAGATTATGAACATCTTACGCTCGCTGTGCCGAACTGCTAACAAAACAATTTTAGTTGCCACGCATGAATTGGATCTGGCTTTGCAAACTGCTGATCGCATTTGGTTGGCAACTTCCGATCGGAAAATAATCTCCGGCATACCCGAAGATTTGGTGTTGGACGGAACCTTCGATGCTGTATTTCAATTTAAAGGCTTCGATTTGAAAACCGGAAAGATAAGCCACGAAGCATCCCGCAACGTTTCAATTTCTTTATCAGGAAGTGGGCATCCATTTCTATGGACAAAAAATGCGTTGGAAAGATGTGGTTATTTTATTTCATCAACAGCCGAATTAAAACTTGAAGTTGCGGAAGAAGAAGCGAAGCCAGTTTGGTTGCTAACAAGCAA
>JBBSBG010000026.1:0-17117 GCA_038251495.1 Cytophagales bacterium | reverse complement strand
TATAATCTTAATCTCGATGATCAATTGTTTAAGTATGGCGTGCGAATTAATCAAGACTTAATTCAAGATGCTGTTTCAGGAAAGTATCCGATTGTTGTGGGTGGCGATCGTAACCGCCCACAAATCATGCAACTCGACTGGCCATTTTTTCCATTGGTTAATCAATATGCAAACCATCCCATCACCCGAAACCTTGATGCATCCTTATTAAAATTTGTGAGTAGTATTGACACAGTTAAAGCAATTGGTGTAATTAAAACTCCGTTATTGTTTTCATCTCAATATTCCCGCAAGGTAACAGCGCCTGTAAAGGTTGGGGTTAACGATCTGCGGAAGCAAATGCTGGACGGAAGTTTTAATGCCGGATCAATTTCAATTGCTTATTTATTGGAGGGTGAGTTCACCTCCTTGTTTAATAATAGATTTGCTCCCGAAGGTGCCGATACAGTAGGAGCGAAGGAGAGTAGTTTGCCAACAAAAATTATTGTTGTGGCCGATGGCGATCTTGCACGCAATGATGTAAACCCACGCGATGGTAATCCGCAGCAATTAGGTCTCGATCCTTTCAGTCAATATACTTTTGCGAATCAGGATTTGTTAATGAATATGGTAGCTTATCTGGTTGATGAAAATGGATTGATAAAAGCCCGGAACAAAGAAGTTCGGGTTCGGCCATTGGATAAAGAGAAAGTGCGAGTTGAGCGAGCTTTCTGGCAGTTTCTAAATTTAGGACTTCCATTAATCGTGCTTATAATATTTGGTATCATCCGGTCGTATTGGCGTAGCGTTAAGTATTCCAGATTTTAAATCATGCAGGAGAAGAAAAACATTCGGCTATTGATCTCACTTGTTACACTAAGTGCAGCGTGTGTGCTAGTTGCTTTTTTTGGAAGTGCTGATACCTTGATGCAAGTTGATAAGAACCTTTTTCGGGTTGATGATCAGATGCAGGTAAGCAAAGTGTTGCTAACGAATGCAAAAACTAAGACTGAAACAGAACTTAAGTTTGATGGTTCAAAGTGGGTAGTAAATAATTCTTTTGAAGCCGATCAACAATTAATAACAGTTTTCTTTGCGACTCTATTACAAGCTGAACCGAAGCGGCCAATTGCAGAAACCCTTCAGGATTCTATCAGCAGCAAAGCTTTAAAGAATGGAATTCGCGTTGAGCTTTTTGAGGACAATCAAATCGTTAAAGATTTTTGGGTTAGCGGAAACGATCAGCGCACTGAAACATATTTTCAGTTAGCAGCGGATAATAAACCATACTTAATTACAATTCCTGGCTATCGGGTTTTTGTAGCTTCTTTATTTGAGTTAGCACCTGTTGAGTGGCGCGACAAATGGATCTTCAATTTCAATTGGCAAAATTTCAAATCGTTGTCAATGTCATTCACCAGAGAGCCAAAAGAGGACTTTATAATCTCATTTCAGAATCAATCTTTTGGGATTGAGGGATTAACTTCGGACACAACCCGCCTAAACAATTTTCTGGATGCGGTTTCTCTGATTCGAGGGGAGCAATTCATTATGGCTGGCACTTCGAAATGGTATGACAGTTTATTACAAACTGCCCCTAACTACACAATAGTTGTTACCGACATTGCCAAGAGAACCCATCAACTGGAGGTGTTTCCCCCAATTAGGCAACAACAAGGTGTTTTAGGAAGACTTAATGGCGAATTGCCAGTCATCTTTAATCCTGAGGCAATAGTGCCAATTTCACGAAAAAGGAGCTATTTAATAGGGAAGAACTAGCCGTTCATTCCATTTTTCAGATTGGTTTTTCTTTATAACTTTACCGCCCTGTTAAAACCATAAAACACTGATTCGCGATGAAGTTTATAGTTAATTCAAGCTACCTGCTAAAGCAGCTTTCTAATATCAACGGAGTTATTACTACCAACCCGGTTGTTCCAATTTTAGAGAATTTTCTTTTTGAAATTGATAAAAGTAGCTTAACCGTTACGGCCTCCGATCTTCAAACTTCCATGATTACTGAAATCACGGTAGAGTCTAAAGAGAAAGGCAATATTGCTGTTCCAGCCAGGATTCTTCTTGACACCTTGAAGAACTTACCCGATCAGCCAGTAACATTTTCTATTGATGAATCAACTTATAGCATTGAAATAAGTTCTGATAACGGACGCTATAAGTTAGCAGGTGAAAACGCAACTGACTTCCCGAAAGTGCCGGCTGTTTCTAATGACTTCTCGGCTTCCATTTCATCAGAAGTACTAGCTAGAGCAGTTAACAATACAATTTTTGCAACCAGTAGTGATGAGCTTCGCCCAGCTATGACGGGGGTGTATGTTAATTTGGGTGAGAAGAATACAACCTTCGTGGCAACCGATGGTCATCGTTTGGTTCGCTATCGCAGAACAGATATTAAGTCTGATAATGGTAATTCGATTATCATTCCGCGCAAAGCCTTGAATTTATTAAAGGCAACTTTGCCAACAGAAAATACCGATGTGAGCATCGACTTCAACATGTCAAATGCATTTTTCAAGTTTGGTCATATACGTATGATCTGCCGTTTGATTGATGAGCGTTTCCCGGATTACGAAAACGTGATTCCTGCTCAGAATACTATCAAGATGACGATCAGCAGAACTGATTTGTTGGGTTCGTTGAAGCGGATTTCCATTTATGCTAACAAAACAACCCATCAGGTGCGATTGAAAATCACGGGTAGTGAACTACAGGTTTCTGCGGAGGATCTTGATTTCTCTAACGAAGCCAATGAGCGCCTTTCATGCGATCATGAAGGCGAGGACATTGAGATTGGATTTAACGCTAAGTTTTTGATTGAGATGTTAACCAATTTAGATACGGATCAAATCAAACTAAATATGTCGGCTCCAAACAAGGCCGGGGTAATTTTCCCATCGGAGAAAGATAAAGGCGAAGATATTTTGATGTTGGTGATGCCGGTAATGTTGAACCAATACGTATAGATTTTTTATTACCTAAACCCTTGAGAGCCTCGCTTATAGCGGGGCTTTCTTGTTTTCATTTAACTAGTTAGTTTTTGCAGATGCTTGAGTTTAGTTTTGGTTATAAGTAAATAAGCTTATGTTATATGTTTATAAGTGATAAAGCTTTCTATCATCGTTGGGTTAAGTAATCTTTTCTTCGATAAAAAAGCAAGTGCAACAACCCACCTAATCACTAACCAGGTTGTTCAGTTAACGATAATTTTTCTATGTGTACATCTGCATAATGACTTATTCAATACGTATAATCTGGTTGATTTACTTGGAAGTTTTTTATTGCGTGAAACTCACCTCTGGTATTTAGCGGCCTATCTACTGTGTCTTGGTCCGGCTAATGTATTCATTAAATTACTACTTAAAACCAATGAATTAATCCCAACAGAAACAGATAAAAATGATAACCTGATTAACGCAGGAAGGTTTATAGGAAATATTGAACGAATTATAACTATTATGCTAGTTATCAACAATCAGTATGAAGCCATTGGCTTGTTTATAGCGGCAAAATCATTAATCAGAATCAAAGATGGTGATAAGTCAACTAGCGAGTATGTCCTAGTTAGAACACTTTTAAGTTTTGGTATTGCTATAATGATTGGTTTGGTTATTAAAAAAGTAGTAGGTATTTGATAAGTCAAATTATCTAAGCATTTAACATGGTTACTTTTTGATATTGTAATTCATCAAATTCTGAATTAACTTATCAAAAATTATCTATGGAAGCTTTTGGAACCTGGTGGGAAGGATTGGGCATTGTGCTTAAGATTTATTGGGCCATGGCCGTGCCGTTCACACTTTTCTTTGTTTTACAGCTGGCAATATCTTTTTTAGGAGGCGATTCGCCAGACGATTTACCGGACTCAGATGTTGAAGCTGATCATGGCATTCCTTTTCAGTTTCTCACCCTTAAAAACCTGATCGGGTTTTTTACCATCTTTTCATGGACCGGTATTGCCTGCATTCATGCCGGATTTTCAACGGGAGTTACTTTAGTAATTTCGACAATAGCCGGGCTGCTGATGATGGCCTTGATGGCTGGATTGTTTTACCTGATGATGAAAAGTGGAGCCGATGGTACCATGAAGATACAACAAGCCATTGGGCAGGCTGGCGAAGTGTATTTGACTATTCCGGCAAGTCGGGGTGGAGCTGGTAAAATTCAAGTGAATGTAACCGGTTCTCTGCGTACCTTAGACGCGATGACTGATGACCTTGAGCCATTAACCTCAGGCAAGTTAGCCCGAGTAACAAAAATTCTGAACGATAATATTCTTCTTGTAACCATAAAATAAAAACCTTCCATGTACACGCTACCCATTCTGGCCATTGTTGGCCTCTTTGTTTTTGTTCTTATTACCACTATTCTAAGGCGATATAAAAGATGTCCGTCCGATCGGGTGCTGGTTGTTTATGGTAAAGTTGGTGGCGGCTCAGCGCGTTGTATTCATGGGGGTGCAGCATTTATTTGGCCGGTCTTTCAGGATTATGCATTCCTTGATCTTACACCCAATTCAATTGAAGTTAATCTGACAAGTGCTTTGAGCCGTCAGAATATTCGGGTTGATGTTCCTTCTCGTTTTACGGTAGGTATTTCAACCGAGACAGGGGTAATGGAAAATGCAGCAGAACGCCTACTGGGATTAAACAAGGATAGCATTCATGACTTAGCAAAGGACATCATCTTTGGTCAGTTAAGACTGGTGGTGGCTATGATGGATATTGAAGAGATTAATAGCAACCGCGATAAGTTCTTAGCAAACGTTGCTTCTAACGTGGAGGCCGAATTGAAAAAGATCGGCTTGAAGTTGATTAACGTGAACGTAACCGATATCAAAGACGAATCGGGATATATTGATGCACTTGGTAAGGAAGCTGCTGCAAAAGCGATTAATGACGCCAAGAAAATGGTAGCTGAGAAAAACCGTGATGGTTCTATTGGTGAGGCAGAGGCTGTTCAGGATCAGCGCGTGCGGGTTGCCGATGCGCAAGCTAAAGCTGTGGAAGGTGAGAACTTAGCCAAAATTAAAGTCGCTAATTCCGATGCTGCGAGAAGACAACGCGAAGCGGAAGCTTTAAAGTTGGCAACTGCTTCAGAGAAGGTGCAAAGTGCTAAATCGTTAGAAGAATCGTATGCGGCTGAACAAGAAGCGGAAAGTGCTCGTGCCGAAAGAGACCGGGCTACACAAAATGCCAACATTGTAGTGCCAGCCGAAATAAACAAACTGAAAGTAGAGATTACAGCCGAAGCCGAAGCCGAAATGATTCGAAGAAAAGCAAAGGGTGAAGCGGATGCGATCCTTTTCAAAAGACAGGCCGAAGCACAGGGTTTATTTGAAGTATTGACTAAGCAAGCACAAGGTTTAGAACAGATTGTAAAAGCCGCTGGCAACAATTCAAGAGATGCAGTGTTGTTGTTAATTGTTGATAAACTTCCGGAACTGGTTCGCTTGCAAACCGAAGCCATTAAGAATATTAAGATTGATAAGTTAACTGTGTGGGAAGGTGGTGCAAGTTCTGTTGATGGTAAAACATCAACCGCTAATTTCATTTCCGGACTTTATAAATCAGTTCCACCACTTCAGGAAATCTTTAACATGGCAGGCATGGAGTTACCGGATTACCTGAAGGGGAAAACAGGCGCTGAATTAGAGAGGTTAGCTGAGCTCGCGAAAACAAATCAGGTGAAACCAGTCGAGGAAGTTCCAAAAGAAAATCCAGATAAGGATAAGAAATAATGGGTATACCTTCCCAGGTATTCGATCACCGTTACCGGACTTCCAAGAGGGACTTTGGCATATACGTTCCATTTCTTTTTCCCTGTTATATCAATGAGGGAATGAATATCCACGCCCAGTGTTTTTAGTTCTTTCGATTTGCGTATTTTATTCAGGAAAATGGCTTTGTACATTTTACGCAGACCCGAAGAGGGGAAAATAAAGTTGCCGTTTGTGCGCTTCGCTTTTACCCATGAGCCATTGGCATAGCCACCACCACTGACAATGCAATGCACGTGAGGAAGGAATGTATGAGCTTGTCCCCAGGTGTGCAAGATCATTGTGATGCCGGGCCGGGCGCCCAAGAACGCGGGGTTATTTCCATAGTTGAGCAATGTTTCGCTGGCGGCATCGAAGAGCATTTTGAACATCACTTTTCTATTGCCCATGATCAGAGGGTTCCATTCATGTGGCAACGTGAAGACCACATGATAATAGGCATTGGGCAACAGTTCATTGGTCCGTTCTTCTATCCAGGTTTCCTTTTTCATACTTCCGCAATTGGGACAGTGCCGGTTGCCACAGCTATGGTATTGCAGTTTCTCTTTGTTGCAGTCTGGTTGGCTACATCGATAGAGGTGACAGCCGGCAAGAGCGGTATGGCAATGGCTGAGTTTCTTAAACACGGCTCGGCTATAGGGATTGAATTTTTTTACCAAGGGATCGCCAAATAGTTTTTGCAGCTCGTTGACTACGGACATGGTACGCTCATCATCACATCAAAAGGAGAAGCCAGGGCAGCGCGTTTCTTTTTTTGCAGATTATTCTGCCAGACGACCTTACTCCTAGCAGGTATTGTGGAAGATAAATTTAGTTATGTAGCGACTTTTAAAGAAATACTAGAAAATGATTTTAACCTGAACATACCACGGTATGTTGACACCTTTGAAGAAGAAGCCGAAGTGGATATTGCAGCAGTGCAAATTGAGATAGATGGCTTGGAAAAGGAATTGAGCAAGGTGCAAAGTGAAATTGAGGTTTATTTAAAACAATTAACCAACTAACCATTCCGAGCTAATTCTCGATATGGTTTAAAGAAACAGATATGGCAAAAGAAAAAAAGTCAACCATTAATGTTGAAGTATCAGGTTTTAATTATGGCGAATTTGCCATAGTTAAAGGTGTCGAATCCGATACCTTTAAAAAGAACTTAGATACTACTCAGAATCATTAAAATATGAGCAAAAAAATCACAGTCGAAAATCTGGACATTGTTCTATTGTCGCAAAATGAAGAGGAATACATTTCACTAACCGATATGGCAAGGTTTAGGGACAGCGAACGCACTAATTACATCATTCAAAACTGGATGAGAACCAGATATACTATTGAATTTGTTGGGCTTTGGGAGCAACTTCATAACCCAAATTTTAAAAGCATCGAATTCGATGCCTTTAAAAATGAAGCCGGTACCAATAGTTTTACATTAACGCCCCAAAAATGGATAGAAGCCACCAATGCCATCGGTATTATATCAAAATCTGGCAGGTATGGCGGCACTTATGCCCATAAAGATATTGCTTTTGAATTCGCAACTTGGCTTAGCCCTGTTTTTAAACTCTATCTGATAAAAGAATACCAGCGGCTAAAAGAGATTGAAACCAACCAATACCATTTGGAATGGAATGTAAAAAGCATTCTTTCTAAAGCCAATTACCTGTCGCAAACCGATGCAGTAAAAAAACATATTCTGCCTCAATCAGATTTTACAAAGCAAACCGAATGGATTGCTTATGCCGAGGAAGCCGACTTGCTCAATGTTGCTTTGTTTGGCTGCACTGCAAAGCAATGGAGAGAAGCCAACCCAACCCTTTCCAACGAGAATAAAAACATAAGAGATTTTGCAAGTATTAACGAACTGGCAGTGCTAAGCAACCTAGAAAGCCACAATGCAGAAATGATAAAATTAAACGAACCCAAAACCGAACGCTTTAAAAAACTATTGGCAATTGCCCAATACCAAATTGCTATTTTAAATGAAACTGATTTTATAAAATCATTGAAGAAAAACAATGATGATATGTATTTAAACACAGAAAAGAAATGAGCAAAGCAGAAACAACAAATAGTCAGAATCAGGATTTGCAGGATGAAAAGATGAACAGGATTATGGAAAATAAATCCAGCAAATCCGCTAATTCTGAAAATCCTGCTTCAGACAAATGGGAAATTCCTAGTGATTGGGAGGTGAAGCGACTAGAAGATGCTTGCAGTCATTTCAAAAGTGGCTTTGGAATTACCTCTGAACAAATATTTGATACGGAAATGTATCCTGTTTATGGTGGTAATGGACTAAGAGGGTTTACAAATAAATTCACCCATGATGGCAATTATTTACTTATTGGAAGACAAGGTGCTTTGTGTGGCAACATTCAAAGAGTATCGGATAAAGTTTACATTTCCGAACATGCTATTGCTGTTCAAACTAACAGCAATAACGATATTGATTTTTTGGCATATAAACTTGAATACAAAAATCTAAACCGGCTTTCTGAATCTTCAGCTCAACCTGGTTTGGCGGTAGAAAAACTTTTAAGATTAAAAATCGAACTCCCCCCACTACCCGAACAAACCGCCATTGCCCAACTGCTTTCCACCTGGGATAATGCCATTACAAAAACACAAGCACTCATTGCCCAAAAAGAACAACGCAAAAAATGGCTGATGCAAAATTTGCTTACCGGGAAGATGAGGTTGAAAGGGTTTGATGGGGAGTGGAAGGAATGTCATTTAGAAGAAATGTTCATTGAAAGATCAGAAACAAAATATTTTGACTTGCCGCTACTCTCAGTTGGTTCCTTAGGAATTTATCCTCAATCTGATTCCGTAAAAAAAGATACTTCAAATGAAGACAAATCGAAATATAAAAGAATTTGTGTTGGAGATATTGGATACAACACAATGAGAATGTGGCAAGGTAGAAATGCTTTATCAGCACTTGAAGGAATCATCAGCCCAGCATATACAGTAATTGCACCTAAGAAGAATGCCGATTCAAAATTCTTTTCCTACTTGTTTAAAACTCCCAAAATGACAAACCTGTTTTGGCGAAACTCACAAGGTTTGGTTGATGATACTTTGAATTGCAAGTTCAAGGATTTCAAAATTATAAAAGTTCTTCTGCCAAATAAAAAAGAAGTACAAACCGCTATTGCCCAAGTGCTGCAAGCAGCAGATAAAGAAATACAATTCTTGAAAACGAAATGTGGTAAATTGAAAGAGCAGAAAAAAGGGTTGATGCAGGTGTTGTTGACAGGGAAAAAGAGATTAATTATTTGATATGCCATATAATTCAAACATCCATCACCGCAAGAGCATCCGCCTGAAAGGATATGATTATTCGCGGGCAGGATTATATTTTATTACGATATGTGTGCAGGATAGAGAATGTTTTTTTGGAAAAATTGAAAACGGTGAAATGATTTTAAATGATGCAGGAAAAATGGTTGAAATCGAATGGTTAAAAATACCCAATCGTTTCACCAATATACATTTACATGAATACGTGGTAATGCCGAATCATTTTCATGCCATTATGGAAATTGCGGTAGGGGCGACACTTGTGGTCGCCCAAAATGACGATAACACCAATAATGACGGTATTAAAATTGGTGGAATCCGAAATGATAACGGTATTGCCAATAATGATGTCGGCAATGATATTGCCGACAATGAAAATGGACAACCACAAGGGTTTGCCCCTACCAAACCGAAAACGGTTGGCGATATGGTGGGGGCATTTCAATCCATTGCAACGGTCGAATACATCCGTGGGGTAAAACAATTGGGATGGCAACCATTCAATGGCAAATTATGGCAACGCAATTATTGGGAACATATCATCCGTGATGAACAATCCTATCAACGTATTTCAGCATATATTATCAATAATCCAAAAAAATGGAACGATGATTCATTAAAAGGAAAATAGTATTACATAATAGAAAAATGATGAATAAACTCCAATACGCGTCCGACCTTCACTTAGAATTCCCTGCCAACAAGGAATTCTTAAAGCAGCACCCGTTGCAGCCGATTGGTGATGTATTGGTATTGGCGGGAGATATTGTGCCCTTTGCTATAATGGATAAACACAAAGATTTTTTCAGTTATGTAGCCGACCAATTTGAAACAGTTTATTGGCTGCCCGGCAATCATGAGTATTACCATTTTGATGTTGCAAAGCGCAGTGGCGTTCTAAATGAGAAAATCCGTAGCAATGTGTTTCTAGTTAATAATACTTCGGTAATGTACGGCAATACCCGATTGTTGTTTTCAACCTTGTGGAGTAAAATCAGTGAAGGCAATCAATGGCAAATTGAAAGAAGTCTGAATGATTTTCACCAGATTAAAAATAATGGGTTTCGTCTTTCTGCAGAAAAATACAATGATCTGAATGAGGAGAGTATGGCTTTTCTTCAAAAAGAAATTAGTGAAACAACCGAAGAGCAAATCGCAGTTTTTACACATCACTGTCCTTCTTTTATGAACTACCCTGCACAATACAAAGGCGATATACTGAATGAGGCTTTTGCGGTAGAGCTTTTTGATTGGATTGAATCTTCCAACATCAACTATTGGGTTTATGGGCATCACCACAGCAACACACCCGAATTTAGGATTGGGAGAACCAAGCTTATTACCAATCAGTTGGGGTATGTGCAGCGGAATGAACACGTGAAATTTGAAACGAATAAATACTTTGAGTTGCGATAATCAATGTAATAAAGTTATATTTGCACAATAAAGTAAGCAGCTTTATTAAGCATAAACAAGTTTATCATGGAGCATAAAATGAAGAAAACAATCAGGTACATTGAGGAGACACTGGGCATTCAGGTAACTATAAATCCATTGGCAAAAAGCTATTTGGACAGATTGCCTCTATTCATAACTGAAACATACCTGCTGCACAAAACGGAGCTTCTCAATATGGAAATTATATTGGCAGAATTGAAAGGCAAAGAAGAACTAAGCATACTGCAAACCGAAAAACAACTCCAACAAATAAAAAATGCCCTTCAAATGAAAGTTGCAATAGTGTTGGAAAATGTGCCTGCATACAACCGCAAAAGACTGATAGAAAAAGGTATCAACTTTATTGTACCGGATAAGCAACTCTATTTACCCGACTTGCTTATAGATTTAAAGGAAAACTTTATAAATCCGAAAACGAAGCAAAAATCCGAAAAGCTTTTGCCGTCAGCTCAGTTTATATTGATTTACCATATCATCCACCGAAACGAAACCTGGAAACTAGAGGATTACCCTTTTAAAGAAATTGCCAGAAAACTGGACTATACACCGATGGCTATAACCAATGCCATTGATAAATTAAAATATAATGACTTACTGGAAGTAACGGGAGAAAAGGAGAAGTTTATTCGCTTTCGATACGATAGAAGCGAACTGTGGAATATTGTACAACAGCAAAACCTTTTAGTAAACCCAGTCTTAAAAACAGTATTTGTAGATGAAAAGCCGAAGGATATTTTCTTACTGCAATCCAATGCATCTGCTCTGCAAGAATATACCGACTTAAACCCAAGCAGACAGGAGTATTTCGCAATAGAAAAAACCGTTTTTTATGGCTTGCAAAAAAGCAATGTTTTGGTAAATCCGAATGAGCATGAAGGCAGATATGCTTTAGAGATATGGAAATACAACCCCTTGACTTTAGTAGGGGAACTTCCTAATGATCTACCAGTAGTTGATCCGCTTTCACTTTACCTAAGCGTAAAAGATAGCAGAGATGAACGTGTTGAGATAGCCTTAGAGCAAATAATAGAAAAATATATATGGTAAGAGGACTAGACATTTTTAAAAAATATTTTGAGGAATACCCCGATAACTATGTAATTATTGGGGGAACTGCATGTGATATTATCATTGATGAAGCAGGTTTTGTGCCGAGAGCCACAAAGGATATTGATATTATTTTGGTAGTTGAAGCATTAAATACTGATTTTGTAAAACAGTTTTGGCAATTCATTAACGATGGGAAGTATCTGCAAAGGGAGAAAAGCAATGACGAAAGAGAATATTATCGTTTCATGAAGCCCGAAAATGCAGATTTTCCATACCAAATAGAGCTTTTTTCCAGAACACCTGATGTGATTAAATTGGAAGATGATGCACACCTTACACCTATTCCGGTAGATGGCGACCTTTCAAGTCTGTCAGCCATTTTATTGAATGATGATTATTATAATTACGTGATTGGGCATAGCCAAGTGGAAGATGGATTGCACCATGCAAATATTGAAGCCTTGATATGTTTGAAAGCGAAAGCCTTTTTGGAAATAAAGGAAAGAATTAAAAAAGGAAGCAAAGAAGATGCAAAACAATTGAGAAAACATAAGGCAGATGTTTTTCGATTAACAGTTATGCTTACTCAAGATTCGGAATTTGAGTTACCCGCATCAATACAAGTCCATATTAATCAGTTCGCAGCATTAACAGCAACTGATTTGCCAGACAAAGCTATTTTCAAGGAAATGGGATTAAATAACATCAATCCAAGCAATGTATTTGAGCAATTTAAAAAATCATTTAAAGTGAGCTATGATGAACAATAGTAATTGCCTCTTAAAAACATGCAAAGAAAATGGGCAAAAACTACACATGAGCAAGCCATCATGTATAGAAAACAGCACTTTTCTATACATGACACAAAATGAAATTATAAAGTAATGGATACACCATCATTCAAAGATGTCCATATTAGTCAAATACCTGCATTGCAGTTATTGCAAAAGTTGGGTTACAAATATTTGTCGCCTGACGAAGCATTGCAGGCAAGAGGCAACAAAACCACCAATGTAATTTTAGAAGATGTGTTACGTAAGCAGTTGAAAGAAATCAATTCAGAAAAAAGAATCAGCAGCACTAAAACAACTTACATAAGCGATGCAAATATTGAAAACGGCATTCGTGCCTTAAAAGATTTGCCCATGAATGAGGGCTACATAGCAGCATGTGAAGCCGCTTATAATCTTATCACCTTAGGTAAAGCATTTGAGCAAAGCATTGATGGCGATAAAAAGAGTTTTACGCTGCAATACATTGACTGGAAAAACATGGACAACAATGTGTTTCATGTTACAGAAGAATACAGTGTAATGCGAAGCAACAGCAAAGAACATTACCGACCCGATTTAGTATTGTTTGTCAATGGAATTCCGCTTAGCGTAATTGAGTGCAAGCGACCTGATATGAAAGAGCCGCTTGCACAGGCAATCAGCCAGCACTTGCGTAACCAACAGGAAGAAGGCATTCGTGCCTTGTATGTATATGCACAGGTAATTATGAGCATTGCACAGCAGGATGCAGCGTATGCAACCAATGCAACGCCTGAAAAATTTTGGGCAAAGTGGATTGAGAAATTTACAACGGATGCAGAAGAACAGCAATACAAAACGGATTTACAGTTGCTAAAAAATGAAGCACTTGACATTGCACAAAAAGAAAAACTGTTCAGTGACCGTTTCAAATATGTTCGGAATTATTTTGATGCTTTAGAAAACGAAAACATTCTGCCAACCCTGCAAGACGAGTATTTATATGGCTTGTGCAGACCAGAAAGATTGATGGACATCATTTTCAATTTTGTTTTGTTTGACAATGGAGAAAAAAAGATAGCACGCTACCAACAATTTTTTGCCATTAAGAAATCCATGCTACGCATTAGCGAAATTGAAGGAGGCAGAAGAAAAGGCGGTGTGATTTGGCACACACAAGGCAGCGGAAAATCTTTAACAATGGTAATGCTTGCACAAGCCATTGCATTGGATAAATCAATCCGTAATCCAAAAATAATATTAGTTACCGATAGAACAGATTTAGACAGACAAATTAGCGATACATTTCGCAAGTGTGGCAAATCAATTGAAAACGCTGGCACAGGGCAACGATTGGTTGAACTTTTGGAAAGTAAGAGTGATGCAGTAGTTACGACCATCATCAACAAGTTTGTGGCAGCGATGAAAAAAATAAGCAAGCCACTAGAAAGTCAAGATATATTTGTTTTGGTAGATGAGGGACACAGAACGCAACACGGCACTTTCAATATTGAAATGCAAAAGACATTGCCCAATGCTTGTTTTATTGCAATGACAGGAACACCACTTTTCAAAAAAGATAAAAATACAGCGGCAAAATTTGGAGGTGTTATTGATGCTTACACCGTTGACCAGGCGGTGAAAGACAAAGCTGTTGTTCCGCTGTTGTATGAAGGTAGAGTTGCAAAGCAGGTTGTGAATGAAAGTCCGATTGATACTTTTTTTGGAATGGTTTCAGAACCATTAACGGAATATCAGAAAGCGGATTTGAAAAAGAAATTTTCAAGAGCCGATCAACTCAATGGAGCAGAACAAAAAATTTATGCCATTGCGTGGGACATCAGTTTGCACTTTCGTGATAATTGGCAAGGCACACCTTTCAAAGCACAATTGGTTTGCGACAAAAAAATAAATGCCATTCGTTACAAAGAGTTTTTGGATGAAATAGGAATTGTAACTAGCGATGTTTTGATTTCTTCCATTGATGAAAGAGAAGGTGAAGATAGTGCGTATGAAAAATCATCAGAAAAGGAAAATAAGTTCTGGAAAAAGATGATGGATGAACATGGCAATGCAAAATCCTATGAGAAGAATATTATCAGCCGTTTCAAAAATCAGAAAGATCCTGAAATAATTATTGTGGTTGATAAATTGCTCACTGGTTTTGATGAACCAAAAAACACTGTTCTATATCTAACAAGAAATTTGCAAAGTCATAAATTGTTGCAAGCAATTGCAAGAGTAAATCGCATTTACCCAGATAAAGAATTTGGTTACATCATTGACTATTACGGAGTAATTGAAAATCTTGATGATGCTTTGCAGATGTATTCTTCGTTTGAAGATTTTGATGCAGATGATTTGGAAGGAACATTGGTAAACATCAGTGAAGAAATAAAAAAATTGCCACAAAAACATTCAGAGTTGTGGGATATTTTCAAAACCGTAGCCAACAAAAGAGACGCAGAAGCCTATCAGATTTTATTGAAAGATGAAGCCATTCGAGTTTTGTTTTACGATAAGCTAGCAGCTTTTGCTAAAGGTTTAAAATTGGCACTTTCATCTATTCAGTTTTACAAGGAAGTAGAAGAAAAAACAATCAACCGCTACAAAGAAGATTTGGCAATGTTTCTCAAGCTTCGTTTGGCAGTAGTAGAAAGATACAGTGATGAAATTGATTTCAAACAATACGCTGGACAAATTCAAAAACTGATTGACACGCACATTACAACCGAAAAAGTTGAAACAATTACAGAGTTAGTAAACATTTTTGACAAGGAGAAATTTCAGCAAGAAGTAGAGAATACCACAGGGAAAGCAGCGAAAGCAGATAAGATTGCAAGCCGAACATCAAAACATATTTCGGAGATGATGAGTGAAGACCCTGCATTCTACAAAAAGTTTTCGTTGATGCTCAAAGAAACAATTGCCGACTATGAAGCCAAAAGAATTAACGAAGCACAATTTTTAAACAAAGTGCAGGAAATAATGAATATTGTTTTGTTGCACACCGATAGTGATATTCCCGAAGCTTTAAAAGATAGAGATATTGTAAAAGCATTTTATGGTTTGAGTTTAGAATCATTAAGCGACAAAATAAAAGATGATGTAGTGAAGAGAGAAATTTCAACCCAAGCTGCGTTGAACATTGACGACATGATAATAGATGCAGTGTTAGACAATGGCAAACCGATTATTGATTGGCAATACAAAACAAACATCACAGGGAAACTGCAAATTGAAATTGGCGATTATTTAATTGATGAAGTCAGGGACAAATACAATATCAATCTTTCGTTTGGTGAGATGGATGAAATAGCAAACAAGTGTATTGAGGTTGCAAAAATCCGTTACAAATAATGATGGACGCAATTCAATTTGGCAGTAAGAAAATTGATTTCAGTTTGGAATATTCAAACCGTAAATCTTTGGGTATAACCGTTACACCTGAATTAAGTGTTTTGGTTAAAGCACCCATTGACACCTCAATGGAAAAAATAAAAGAGAAGTTGCGAAAAAAAGCACCTTGGATAATTCGACAACAAAGTTTCTTTCTTTCGTTTCATCCCAAAACACCAGCTCGTAAATTTATTGGAGGCGAAACACATTTGTATTTAGGCAGACAATACCGTTTACAAATTCAAATCGGTAAAGATGAATCTGTAAAACTAAAAGGCAAATTTATTGAAGTTACAGCGAGAGAAAAGTCAAGAGCAAAGGACTTATTAAATGGTTGGTATTTGCAACATGCAAAGACAAAGTTCCATACTATTGCACAACCATTAATTGACAAATTCAAGAAGCACAAAGTAGAACCGAGTTCAATTGTGTTTCGTGATATGCCTACACGCTGGGGAAGTTGCACACCTAAAGGTAAAATTATTTTAAATCCAGAATTGATTAAGGCACCGAAAGGTTGCATAGAATATGTAATCATACACGAACTTTGTCATTTAATTCATCACGACCACACACAGAAATTTATAGATTTACAAACCAAAGAAATGAAAGATTGGGCAAAGTGGAAAATGAAATTAGAGAAACTATTAGCATGAGAAACCTACCCATCCCGAAAGCTTTCGGGACACACACATTTGCAAGCCGCACAAGCCCAAGTACAGACCAAAGCTTGCAAAAGAGTGTGCTTTTCGGAAACCCAAAAAGAAATTCAAATTTTTTCTCCCACCCTTCGGTGTTTTATTTTTTCACCACCTACAACCGAAACGTTAACAGTTGGACAGAAGCAACGAAAACCCTCACTGACAGCAACTTGACATTGACGGTGGACAGAACGCCAGCCTATAACAGCACCTACAAGAAATTGGCGGTTCAGTGCTCCGCAGACACATTTGTGGTTAATCAAAGTTTGGTTCTCCGCATCAACATTTGTGGTGAAAATCGCTAACTTCTTGTAGCTGCAAAACGTCAGCTCAAAAATCGAAAAGTTAAACTAAATAAAACTTGCTATGACAAATACAAAAGAAAACGTTGTATGGATAACAGGTGCTTCGTCTGGTATTGGCAAAGCTATGGCCTTTGAGTGGGCAAGATTAGGGTATAAAGTGGTGCTTTCTGCCAGGCGTAAAGAATTATTAGAAGAGATTGCACTTGAGATTAAGAATTCGGGTGGAGAAACATTGGTTGTTCCAGTGGATATTATGGAAGAAAAATCGATAGAAAATGCTGTGCAAAGTATCATAGCCACTTGGGGGCGTTTAGATATTGCAGTGGCCAATGCTGGGTTTGGTGTTTTTGGAAGTATAGATAAGTTGACTGCAAAAGAT
>JBBSBG010000025.1:0-17233 GCA_038251495.1 Cytophagales bacterium | reverse complement strand
CTCAACTTCTTCAATAGAGAGTCTTCGCGGATTATCATTAAAGTATTCATCTGCAGGAATAAATTCAAAAAATATTCCAGAATTAAGAAGTAGTAATAAACCTTCAGCTTTTTGCGAATCCTGATAGGCAATAAAACCTTCTGATGCCGGATAGGTTTCTACGGAATCAATTTTCTTTCCAATGGTATCAAAAAGTTTTGCGCGATAGGGCTCAAAGTTTACACCTCCATACACAAACATTGAAAAATCAGGAAACACATCTTTAATCTTTTTCCCGGTGCGCGCCTGAATCCGGTCAAAATACATTTGAACCCACGGTGGTATTCCAGAGATCAACGTCATGTTTACATTGAGCGTCTCGTCAATTATTTTTTCAAGCTTCTCTTCCCAATCCTCAATACAATTTGTGGCATAACTTGGTTTTTGATTTGTGCGCAAGTAGCCCGGCACATGATGGTTTACAATTCCCGAAAGGCGACCGGTATTTATTCCGGCTTTCAAATCCAACTCCGGGCTTCCCGAAAGAAAAATTAATCCGCCATCTAAGAAGGTTGCGTTTCCAGTTTCGTGTACATAGCTGAGCAAGGCATTGCGTGCGCTATTGATATGATTAGGAATTGAATCTTTGGTAATAGGGATATACTTGGTGCCGGAAGTAGTACCCGAAGTTTTTGCAAAATAGGCAGGCTTGCCTTTCCATAGAATATCCGACTCGCCATGTAAAACTCTTTCTACATAGGGCTTAATATCTTCATAATCGCGAACCGGAACTTGCTTCTTAAAATCTGAGTAATTTTTTATTGATTCAAATCCATGATCCTTACCGAATACTGTTTCGCGGCCGGTGGCGATCAACTGATTAAATACTTTATTTTGAAATTGAATTGGCCTGCAGGACCATTCCTTGGTTTGACCCTCAATGTAGGCAGCAAATGGCTTTGCGAGCACAGCACGTATTCCCATTCTGCAAAAGTAAGCGCTTAAAGGTTTCAACCGATGCGCAATCGCAAGGTTTTCAACCTTTATTTACGAAGCATACAAAGCTTGAAAACCTTTGGCTTCCATGGTTAATGTTAGGATTAAAACGCTAAGCAAGGTTTTCCACCTTGTTTTAAACTGCGTAATAAGCTTGAAAACCATAGCATAGGCTAAGGAAGCTTTTCAACCGCTGGTAAGTGCAAGGTTTTCAACCTTTATTGCCGCAGCATACAAAGGTTGAAAACCTTTTACTGAGCGGGTTAAAGAAATGACTTAAACCAATGTGCAAGCTTTTCAACCACTAGCAAGCCAAGGTTTTCAACCTTTATTACCGCAGCATACAAAGGTTGAAAACCTTTTACTGCGCGGGTTAAAGAAATGACTTAAACCAATGTGCAAGCTTTTCAACCACTAGCAGGCCAAGGTTTTCAACCTTTATTGCCGCAGCATACAATGGTTGAAAACCTTTTACTGCGCGGGTTAAAGAAATGACTTAAACCAATGTGCAAGCTTTTCAACCACTAGCAAGCCAGGGTTTTCAACCTTTATTGCCGCAGCATACAAAGGTTGAAAACCTTTTACTGAGCGGGTTAAAGAAATGACTTAAACCAATGTGCAAGCTTTTCCTGACAAACCTTCCGAATTTATTTTTTTGGGATAATTTTTGCAACAAGAGGAAGAACTTTCATGATTCAGGAAACATCTGAAGGTTTCGATCGTTCGACATTAGATAAATTATTTGCTATGAATACTTTGAAAATTGCATTAGTAGGGTTTCTGTCAGGCGTTGTAGGCGCATTTGTTTTCTTCTCTTATCAAACAGAAAAAGAAAACCGAAAGCAAAAAGAGGATAACGTAAGGGTAACAGATTACAATCCTTCTGAAATATATCGACCTACCATCGTTCACCCGCAAGGTAATGCAGTTGCCGCTGAGTCGGTTGACTTTAGCTTAGCGGCATCGAAAGCAACCCCGAGTGTAGTTTATATAAACAGTATTTCGCAAAGCAGTGCAAGCTATTCACCGTGGGATCTTTTATTTGGTGGTGGCGGTGCGCAAACCCAGGTTAGCAGTGGCTCGGGCGTTATTTTTAGTGCAGATGGATACATTGTAACGAACAACCACGTAATTGAAAACGCTGAAAAAATTCAGGTGCTATACAACAAAAAATCGTATGAAGCAGAATTAATAGGTTCCGACCAATCAACTGACATTGCTGTTTTAAAAATCAAGGAAAGTAATCTTCCTGCCATTACTGTCGGTAACTCGAGCACGTTATTAGTCGGTGAGTGGGTGGTTGCTGTTGGTAATCCATTTTCACTTTCATCAACCGTAACTGCTGGTATTGTAAGTGCCAAGGGAAGAAAGATAAACATCGTAGATGATCGATTTCCACTTGAATCATTTATTCAAACTGATGCGGCTATCAATCCTGGCAACAGTGGCGGAGCACTCGTAAACAAAAACGGGGAGTTGGTGGGTATCAATACTGCAATTCTG
Organism: Cytophagales bacterium; assembly: GCA_038251495.1. GTDB lineage: Bacteria > Bacteroidota > Bacteroidia > Cytophagales > Cyclobacteriaceae > ELB16-189. The sequence goes on along the minus strand of JBBSBG010000025.1, from coordinate 14,755 downwards.
TCGCGCACGGGCTCTTATACAGGATATGCCTTTGCTGTTCCGGTTGACATTGTTAAGAAGGCAGTTGATGACTTGATTAAATACGGCACTCCTCAAAAAGCAATCTTTGGAGGTAATGTAATTGAATATGATTATTTAAATGCTAAAAAGTACGGAATCAATGCAGATGTAAAAGAATTTAGGGGTGTATTAGTTGGCAAGATTGAGCGCGGTGGAGCGGCTGATTTGGCTGGTTTGCAAGAAGGAGATGTTATTACTAAAATAAATAATCTCGAAATTGACAGTGAAAGTGCCTTTGAAGAAAGATTAAGCTACCGATATCCAGGCGACAAAATTTCACTCACTTATTTAAGAAACAATAAAACGAATACAACTTCTTTAACGCTTCTAAATAAGAATGGCGACACCAACCTGATTAAACGCAAAATTTACAGCAACGATTTATTGGGCGCTAATCTTGAAGCCGTTGATTACGGAGTGAAAGTTTTCAAAATTCAGGATGGACTATTTAGAAAAATCGGCTTACCTGAAAATTATACAATCGTACAAATCAATAGAAGGCAAGTTAAAAACCCAGAAGATGTAATTGAGTTCTTCACGAGCTATAAAGGAAAAGTGTTTTTATATGGGATTAATGGAAGCAAACAGCAAACACAGCTTTCATTCTACCTTCAGTAGAACAGGGATTATTGTCCTGTCATTCGCGACTTGAACTTTTTAGTTAAGTCGTCAACGCTATTCTTGAAGTTAGCATCCGTCTTCATCATATCTTCCACTGATTCGAGAGCATGAATAACGGTACTGTGATCACGACCACCAAAGTTTCCTCCGATAAGAGCTAGTGTAAGTTGGGTGTAGCGCTTGCAGAAATACATAGCTACTTGACGTGGTATTACAAACTCGCGCTTTTTCACCTTGCTTTTCATTTGCTCAAGGCTCACTTTAAAATAGTCAGCTACGGTTTTTTGAATAAAGTCAACACTTACATCGGATTGAATCTCCTTCACAATATTCTTCAATACTTCTTTGGCGAGTTCTAAATCAATCTCCTTCTTTAAAAGTGTTGCATGGAAAAGCAGTGAGTTAAGCACACCTTCCATGTCGCGCAGGTTTGTATCTACACTGTAAGCAAGGTATTCGGCAACTTCCGTTGGAATTTCAATTCCATCCGATTGCATTTTATTGCCAATAATCGCAAGCTTGGTTTCAAAATCAGGTTCTTGCAAATCAGCCGTTAGCCCCCATTTAAAGCGAGAAAGCAATCTCTCCTGAAAGCCCTTCATATCGCGTGGTGGGCAATCACTGGTCATGATAATCTGCTTGCCTGACTGGTGAAGTTGATTGAAGATGTGGAAAAATATCTCCTGAGTTTTTTCGCGGCCCGCTAGAAACTGAACATCATCAAGAATTAATAAATCAACTTGAAGATAGTAGTTTTGAAACTCCTGTATCTTATGATTTTGAAGCGCATTTAAAAATTGACTTGTGAAATCATTTTGATCAACATACAAAACGATTTTTTCTGGTAAGTTTTTCTTTATCTCATTACCGATTGCCTGCACCAAGTGTGTTTTACCAACACCAACACCACCGTAAAGCATTAATGGATTAAATGAAGTTGTGCCTGGCTTCTTAGCAACAGCAACCCCTGCCGAGCGTGCTAACCGATTACAATCGCCTTCAACAAAATTATTAAACGTATAAGCTGGGTTTAATCTCGAATTAACAGTTTGCGGATTCAACGCCTTGAAGCTAAATGGAGAATAGTCCTCATGCATGCCATTTCCATTCATGGCTTGAATATGGTTGCGCTTCATGCCATTGCCGTTTGGGTAGTTCACCATCAACGGTGGGTTCTTTGTGTTGCCACTATCAACCACAACAGAATATTCTAATCGACCAGCAGCACCAAGTACCTGATGAATGGCGCGTTTCAACACAGGTACATAATGCTCTTCCAACCACTCATAAAAAAATTGTGATGGTACCTGAATCGTAAGTACATCAGCTTCACTTTTTAAAGGATTAATTGGAGCAAACCAAGTGTTGAAATTTTGATCATCAACTTCTTTTCGAATTACATCGAGACAATCACTCCATACTGTTGCGCAATCAACTACCATTTACAATTAGCTTGCTGTTAGACGAAAAAGCCTCAATTTTTTTTGAGGCGGGTGACAAAGGTGTAAAAATTATGAAGAACAAAAAAACAAAAACTAGTCTTGATTTTATGATTCTTTTTATCGTAATGAATATGACTAAAATCACAAAATAATTGCTTTACTCAAGACTAAACTTCAACTTGAAGATTGAATTTCAATCGAATTAATGCCTGAAAATCAACCTAAATTAAATTTTGAACCTACCACCCTCAAAGAATGGTCGAAAGCGGCCAGTGAGGAGTTAGGTGAAACTAATCCCATTGAAAAATTAAGTTTTTTAAAAGGTGCGTTGACGCTAAAACCCTATTATGATAGGTCGTTATCATCTGATTTAGATGAATTTCAGCAACTGCCTTCACTAAATCCCCATTATGGGGCGCGCAGTTGGATGAATACTCCGCGCATTCGGGTGACCGATGAAAAAATTGCTAACAACCTCGCTTTGGCCGCACTTCAATCTGGTGCAGACGGTATTTTATTTGAACCCGCCAAAGCGAATGTTCAATTCGATGTCTTGCTTAGGGATATAAACCCTGAATTTTGCACTGTTTCTTTTTTGATTCGGAATGATTTCTCTAAAGCTGCGCTTTCATTTAGCGGATTGGCCGCGAAAAAAGACAATTATAAAACGTTAACAGGTTGTTTTTTCTGGGAAAACTTTCCTGAAAAGGACTTTGACTTTTTGCTGAATTCAAGTTCTAAAACCTTTCTTCCATTGGGAATACTGGTTTCACAACAAGAAAATGCGGAAACAGAAATAGCCTTTGCTCTTGAAAAGGTAACAAATCTGATCGATCAACTCACAGATAAAGGTGTGGATGTTTATCAGGTAATAGAAAAAATTGCATTTTCGCTCAATCTTGGAACCGATCTGTTTTTAGAAATAGCCAAACTTAAATCTTTACAAAATCTCTGGTATCAAATACAAGGAGCTTACGGTATCAAAAAAATTAAACCTGCTCATATTCATGCCACTTCATCGGCTTGGATTAATAAAAAATTTCAGCCTTGTGGCAATATGATCAAATCAACTACTGCCGCGCTGGCTGCGATTGTGGGTGGCTGTAATAGTTTAACCATAGAATCTGAAGACGAAACGAACGACATGATGAATCGCATTGCATTAAATGTGTCGTCTATACTGCGTGAAGAATCATATCTCTCCAAAGTCGCAGATCCAACTGCAGGCTCATACTATTTAGATTCACTGATTACAGAACTGTCTGAAAAAGCGTGGCAGAAATTTCAATCGAACATGAAATCATGAAGCCCAACTTTTCTAAAATAAATTTTAATCAGTTTAAACCCGTAACCGAAGCCGGAGAACATCATTCATGGCTTTCGCCAGAAAAAATTTTAATCGAACCTACAGTTTCTAAAAGTGATCTTGAAAATAATCCTTTAAAAGATTTCACTGCAGGAATTCCACCTTACTTGCGCGGCCCTTATGCAACTATGTATACAGTTCGTCCGTGGACTATCAGACAGTATGCAGGCTTCTCAACAGCAAAAGAATCCAATGCTTTTTATAGACGCAATCTCGCAGCCGGACAAAAAGGTTTATCAGTAGCTTTTGATTTAGCAACCCATCGCGGCTATGATTCTGATCATCCGCGTGTAACAGGTGATGTTGGCAAAGCAGGTGTTGCCATCGACTCGGTGTTGGATATGAAAATTTTATTCGATCAGATACCATTAGATAAAATGTCGGTTTCCATGACCATGAATGGAGCCGTCATTCCGATCATGGCATTCTACATTGTTGCAGCCGAAGAAGAAGGTGTGAACCCAAATCAACTTAATGGAACTATTCAGAATGATATTCTAAAAGAGTTTATGGTGCGCAACACCTACATCTATCCGCCTGCACCCTCCATGCGTATTGTGGCAGATATTTTTTCGTATTGTTCTCAACACATGCCCAAGTTTAATAGCATTAGCATCAGCGGCTATCACATGCACGAAGCGGGTGCTCCCGCTCACATTGAGTTAGCATATACCTTAGCGGATGGATTAGAATACATTCGTGCGGGAATAAAGGCCGGCATTGCCATTGATGATTTCGCACCACGACTTTCTTTCTTCTGGGGCATTGGTATGAATTTCTTTATGGAGATTGCCAAGATGCGTGCCGGTAGAGTTTTGTGGGCAAAGATTGTTCAAGCCTTTAACCCAAAAAATAATAAGTCGATGGCTTTGCGCGCACATTGCCAAACTTCCGGTTGGAGTTTAACAGCACAAGATCCTTACAACAATGTAACGCGCACAACCATTGAAGCCTTAGCTGCTGTGTTGGGTGGCACGCAATCCTTGCACACCAATTCATTAGATGAGGCAATGGCGCTTCCCACTGACTTCTCAGCCGGAATTGCTCGCAACACACAATTGTTTCTTCAGAAAGAAACAGGAGTGACTCAGGTTGTGGACGCACTCGGGGGTTCATACTACGTTGAGTATTTAACCAATGAACTTATAAAAAAGGCCTGGGCGCTTATTGAAGAAGTTGAAGAATTAGGTGGCATGACTCGCGCGATTGAAAGTGGTATCCCTAAAATGAGAATTGAAGAAGCTGCGGCAGCCAAGCAAGCGCGCATTGATTCAGGAGTAGATGTAATTGTGGGTGTAAACCGCTACCAAACAACTGACAAACTTGATTTTGAAATTCTGGAAGTTGATAACACCGCTGTACGCGATGAACAAATAGAAAAACTTATTAAACTGAAAGCGGAGCGAAATCAAAAAGAGGTAGATGCCTCGTTGCTGGCTCTTGAACAAGCAGCCGCTTCTGGCGAAGGAAATTTATTAGAACTCGCTATTGTTGCTGCAAGACATCGCACAACGTTGGGTGAAATTTCGCTGGCAATGGAAAAATCCTTTGGTAGGTATAAAGCAACTATAAGATCTATTTCGGGTGTATATTCGGGTGAAATGAAAAATCAAAAAGAGGTAGAAGAAGTGCGGGCACTCTCCGATCACTTTGCTGAATTAGATGGACGAAGGCCTCGGATTTTGATTGCCAAAATGGGGCAAGACGGCCACGACCGCGGTGCTAAAGTAATTGCCACTGGCTTTGCTGATCTTGGCTTTGATGTTGACATCGGTCCCTTGTTTCAAACACCTGAAGAAGTTGCGAAGCAAGCAACTGAAAATGACGTACACGTGATTGGAGCTTCGAGTCTTGCAGCCGGGCATAAAACTTTAATTCCACAACTTATTGCAGCACTCACAAATCTCGGTCGGCCTGATATTAAAGTTGTAGCAGGTGGTGTTATTCCACCCAATGATTACAAATTTCTTACAAAGGCTGGTGTAATTGGAATTTTTGGTCCTGGTACTCCCGTGTCTGCCTCCGCGAAAGAAATTTTAATTAAACTTTTAGCAGAATAACGCTTGTTAAGAATTCCTTAATCGAGCGGTTTATGTGGCTTCGGCCAAAAGAAAATGACTACCTTTAATTTAGAAAAATTCAGAATTATGAAGCACCTTCTCGTTTTATTGATTTTAGTATCTACAAGCTCTGTTTTCGCACAGAAAAAGTATGATAAGATACTGAAGAAAGAAGCAGCCAATTATGAAGCTGGTAACTACTCAAAAGCCTTTGGCGATCTGGCTAAATTCAAAAAGAAAGCATTTAAGAAATTAGGTCAACAAAATGTATATACCCCAACCTACTTCATGCGGTTGGCAAAAAATAATTTAGCTTCTGGCTATATAGGCGATTTTGAATCTAATTTATCATTAGCTGTTAGCAACAGTTTAACTATCAATAAAGAAGGCAGCCTGGCACATGCTATGATCTTAGTGGAAGCAGCTGATGCACGTAATCTTAACGGTAGTTTTTTGGCCGCACGCAGATTTCTTGAATTAGCAAACAACATTTTAGAAACAGGGGACTATATGAAAGATGATGCCAAAGGTCAATACAACCTTGCCCTTGCGGAAGCCATGACTGGTCAAGGGTACTTTACAGAGGCTATTGAAATCTTAAAAGAACAAGAGAAATATTTTATAGGCAAAGCTGTAAAGCAAGATACGTTTGTTGATGCCAAAGGAAATTTAACAAGTCGCAAACTCACTGATGAAGAAAGATTTGTTAGATATAACGACTATGCAAGGTATATGACCTTATTGGCGAATGCATTACGCCTGCAAGGCGATTACAATGCGTCTGACACACAATTTACCGATGCCGGCCGGTGGATTAGTAAAAATATGGGTGAGTCAACAACGGCTTATGTCCGCAATCAATTCTTATACGCGAATCTGCTAATTGAAAATGGGCTTGAAGAATCGCTGCCAAAAGACTTAGAATATAGTCGTACTCTAAATAATCTTAAAATCAAACATAACGCATCACATTATTTAGGCATTTCAATTTATGAAGAATATCTGAAGCTCCTTCAAAAACAAAAAAGTTCAGCTCGCTATCTCAACACCAAGTTGGAATATGAGAAGATGATCAATAAAAATTTTAAAGCCGCAAGCATTTATAATGTACGTCTTAAAGCTGTTGAGTTTGATGCGAAGCTTGATAAAGAGCGCACCCGCACGTTGGAAAATCAGGCAAATAACTTGATTACGAATACGCCCTCACTTCCGCGTAACAATATGGTAACAGTCAATGTGAGTGATTTCCTTTATGGTCTTGCTCTTTATAAAAAGAATTATACCAGTGCCGAAAAATACCTGACTGACATTATTGATATAAAAAGTAATCTCTTAGGATCTGATGCACCTGAAACTCATTTAGCCAGATTGCAGTTGGCTAATTTTTACCTAGACAATACAAATAAGATTAATGAGGCTGCCAAAATTTATAATGACAGTTATGTTGAAGTGGTCTCAAAGGAAATTGGATCGTGGCATAAAGACCATTTGGATATCCTTAACCACATGGCGGTTTTGTATCAACTAACTGATAAATATTCTGAAGCTTCTAAAAGTCTTGATAAAGCCGTATATGTTGCGCAGGCAAAGTTTACAAATGAGAGCTATCAATATGCTTCCGAATTAACAAACATTGCGCGCTTGCAAATTAAGTTAGGTCAATATGAAAAAGCCGAAGAGAATATAAACACATCTTTAAAGGTGTTAGATAACTTCAAGCGAGATGAAGACAAGAAAATTTATCGCGTGCAAGCTATTGAAACACAAGCCACTCTTTATGGAATAAAAGGACAATTCGATGAAGCTGAGGATGCGCTGGATCGCTCAAATAAAATAATCAGACGCGCTAAAACCGCCTTGGGAATTGATGAATTATCCACTGCCCGCGAACTATCATCATTATTCATTCAATTAGGTCGCTATTCCGAAACGGAGGTCATTTTAAATAATTTGATTGCTGAATCAGAAAAATTATATGGCACAAATTCCATTCGCCTGATTGATCCGCTTGTAGATAAAGGTCAATTGGCTTTAGCAAAGGGAGATTATACTGCAGCTGAAAAAATTGCCCAACGCGTAAACAAAATCGCCACCGATGTATATGGCGAAAAATCAACAAAAACAGCGCCTACTCAAAAACTTTTAGGAGATATCGATTATGCAATTGGTGATTATGACAATGCACAGAGCATGATCCTGAAAGCACTAGCCAGCCAGGAAAAGCAATTTGGTCGTAATCATATTGATGTAGCCAAATCACTTTCGCAATTAGCGCTTACCAAATTTTACAAAGGTGATAAGCCTGCAGAGGTTGAAAAACTAATGGTTGAAGCGCGGGAAATTATGGGCAAGAAATTAGGCACTGACAATCCACAATACGCTGACATTTTAAAAAATGTAGCTATTCTCTACATCTCTCAAAAAAAATATAACGAAGCATTTGGTGTGCTGACTCAAGCCGAGGCCATCTGGCGATCAAAGACGGGATCAAAAACTAATATAAATGCCGCTGCCATTTTTACTTTAACCGGGGATGTTTACTATCAAATAAAAAATTACAAGCGGGCTGAAGACTTTTATTCTCAGGCTCAAAAAATATACGATAGCTACTTTAATAATACTCATCCTGAATACGTAAAAATACTTTCCAAACAGGCTAAGGTTTACTACATGGAAAAAGATTTCAAACACGCCAAACGAAATATTGAACAAGCGCTTAATAACTATGAAGTATTTATTAAACAATACTTCCCGGCTTTAAGTGAGCGTGAAAAAGCTAAATACTGGAATACAATTAAAGGCGATTTCGAATTTTATAACACGCTTGCCTTTGGCCAGCTTGACGACTTTAAAGATTTAAGTGGAAAGGTTTACGACTATCAGTTATTAACTAAAGCTTTGCTATTAAGCACTTCTATAAAAATTCGTGAGCGTATTTTAAATAGCACTGACGAAAATCTTAAAGCCTCTTTCAATCTTTGGATTGAAAAAAAGGAATACCTCACAAACGCATTATCAATGAGTACTCAACAACTAGCAGACAATGGCATTGATCCTAATGCATTAACTGCTGAGGTGGAGAAATTAGAAAAAGAAATCAGTGAGAAATCTGAATTATTTGGACAGAGCTTTGATGATAAGAAAATAAAATATTCGGATGTTCAAAAGTCTATAAGCAAAAATGATGTGGCTATTGAAATTGTCAGGTACCGTCATTTTGACCATTCCTTTACTGACTCTGTGATTTACGTTGCCTTATATGTTAAAAACGATAATGCCCGTCCAAAAGCGATCATATTACCAAATGGCAGAAATATGGAAACCCGATCATTCAGTTATTATCGAAATGCAATTACGGCAAGGTTTGATGATCAGAATTCGTATAAAGTTTATTGGGAACCCATTCAAAAAGGAATTGGAACAGTGGCAACCGTTTATCTTTCAGCCGATGGTGTATATAATCAAATTAACCTAGAGGCCATACCCACTCCGGATGGCAGATATGTAATTGACAATGCAAATATTGTACTGATCAGCAACACGAAAGATCTCTACTTTAATAGAGTAAAAACCAAATCAGTTTCGACTACTAATTCGGCTACCATGTTTGGAAATCCTACATTCTACCTGACTGCCTCTTCAAATAAAACCATTGCCCAACTTCCTGGAACAGAAAAAGAAGTGGATCAATTGCAAGCCCTATTAAAACAAAAGGGGTGGGAAACCGATGAGTTCAAAGCAAAAGCTGCTAGCGAAGAAGAGGTGAAAGCACTTTCAAGTCCCAAAATATTACACCTCGCAACTCATGGATTTTATACGCCTACAAAAGATTTAGGTGCTTTAGCGGAACTTACTGAAAGTGAAGCGGCTGCTAACGATAATCCATTACTTAAAACCGGGCTGCTTCTTAGTGGTGCTGGAGATGTGATGAATGAGACTAAGTATAATTATAATATTGCAAGTGGAATACTAACTGCGCATGAGGCCATGAGTTTAAACTTAGACCAGACTGATTTAGTAGTGTTAAGTGCGTGCGAAACCGGCCTTGGTGAGATTAGAAATGGTGAAGGTGTATATGGTTTGCAGCGAGCCTTTTTAGTGGCAGGTGCAAAAGTTTTAATTATGAGCATGTTTAAAGTAGATGATGAAGCAACACAAAAATTGATTCTAAGCTTTTACAAAAAATGGCAAACCACCAATAATATGCGCCAAAGTTTTATCGATGCTAAAAAAGAGTTGCGTATAGAATATCCTGATCCTTATTATTGGGGTTCGTTTATTATGATTGGAACGGATAAATAATTGACCTCCTGAATATTTCTAAAACGCCTGGCTTGCTCAGGCGTTTTTTATTTCTACCAGCTTATAATCCAATACGAAATAATAATAGAGTATGGTGTTTGAGTGTTAAAAATCCTATTAGGTTTGCCTTAAAAGCGTGAAGAGGGTTGTTGATATTGGTAAAGCATAATCTCCCTCGTAGGTCTAAATTCCTTTTGAGATATAATTTCTTTTCAAAGATTAGTCAGTACGTGGGTGCATCAACACGTAGGATAAAGCTTTTAATACTTTCTGTGTATGTATGAATCCTAATCCCTTTAGGGATGTTGTATCAGTAAAACGTAATCTTAACATTAGGTCTAAATCCCGTTAGGGATAAAATTTATTTTCAAAAATTAACTCCCACCATCCTACCGATGTTCAGTTCGCTAATGGGACTCTTCTTCGTTTGCTAAGTGCAATCCACTTACACTGTGGTGATTTTTCACCAACTAACATCCCTGTATAGGTGAAAAAATAAATCCCGTTAGGAATGTTATATCGGTAAAACGCAATCTTGACATTAGGTCTAAATCCCGTTAGGGATGAAATTTATTTTCAAAAATTAACTAGCACCATCCTACCGATGTTCAGTCTGCTAATGGGACTCTTCTTCGTTTGCTGAGTGCAAGCAATAAGTTTAAAGGATCAATCCAAATCCAAAAAGAAAAACAAACAAAAGTGTGGTGAGTGCCATCTGTTTAAGAAAGGGATCTAACTCACTCGATGGACGAGTCTGCACAGAAATTCCATTTCGAATAAAAAGTGGTATGGTAAGTAAAAAAAGAAATTGCCAGGGCGATTGATACTGAAGTATTGAATAGATTAATGAGCAGGTAATCCCACTTATCAATAAAACCCAATGGTAATTAGCGGCCCTAACTTTACCAATCCGCACCGGAATTGAAAACTTACCTGCGCTTCGGTCAGAATCAATGTCGCGGATATTGTTAACGTTTAAAACAGCGATGGAGAAAAGTCCACAGCTTAGCGCTGGCAATAATACTTTCCAACTAATGGAGTGAGTAAAAAGATAATAGGAACCCATTACACCAACCAATCCAAAAAAAATTAAAACTGAGATGTCGCCCAAGCCAATATATCCATAAGGTTTTTTACCAACCGTATAGCCAATGGCTGCCGCAATACTCAATAAACCCAATCCAAAAAATAACGAAAGTGCCCGCCAGTTCCAGCCAAAGGAGAACCATAGCAAAAAAATTCCACTGATTAAACTTAGAAAGACAAAAACAATAACTGCATTGCGCATTTGCATGGCAGATATTGCTCCCGACTGTACAGCACGTGACGGTCCTTGCCTGCCCTCATGATCTGCACCATTTATAGAATCTCCATAATCATTGGCGAGGTTGGAAAGTATCTGTAGTAAGATTGTTGTTAAGCAGCAAAGAAAAAAAAGCACAGAATTAAATTTTCCAGCTCCAGCAGCTAGAAACCCAGCCATACCAATGCACGCCAATGCTAATGGTAGCGTGCGTAAACGAAATGCTTGAAGCCAGGCGCTTGTTTTCATTGAAGTTTGGGCAAAACTAATTCTCTTAAGGCACTTTTCCCGCAGATAAACGCAGATTAAATGCGCAGAGAGGCAGATTATTTAACTAAACATTTTTTTAATAAATCTGTTGAATGACAGTCGTCTGTCTATTGAACACAAACTGGTCTCCAATCTTCTTATGATTAAGCATAGCACCTAATGGCGATGCCGGAGATAAGGCAATAAATTCTATATCACCTACTTTCAACAGACCAGCACTAATGGTGAGATAAAAATTTCCAGAATTAGTCATTACGATACTTCCCAACGTTACCCGATCACTACTTGACGAAGTGTTAATTTTATCAAGTACTTCTTTAAGTTTAAGAGCCGCATTCAGTTGCTGCAATCCTTTCTCGCGTTCCAAATGCGCCATCGCCCTTCCGGTTTCGTACTTGTCTCCCGCACTACTTTTTTCTTCAGTGTTTGCAGATTCCTGCGCGTGATCTAAGGCTTCTTGAGCATTACTAATTCGCTGGTTTGCATAAGCGAGGCATTGATTGTAAAGTTCCAACCGCAAATTGATAGTATTCTCCATACTTAAAGTCCCAAAATAATTTTCAACTTGGCGTATCCGGTTTTACTTATTGGAATTTGCTGACCATTGCGAAGAATAGCCAAATGAGTTTCCTTTTGATACGGTTCAATTTTCGTTATCTGGCTAATGTGAACGATGTATGATCGATGTACCCGCACAAATTGATTTTCATCTAAAGTCTGTTCATAGAAAGTCATGGTTTTGTTTTTCAAGAAGGTACCTTCTGCCGTAATTATTTTAACAAAATCGTCATCGGCTTCCAGGTACTGAATTTCATGAATAGGGATGATTTTAACCTTGTTCCCGGTTTTCACCACAACGCGATTATTTTGTGCTGGTGTTTGCGCCATCTTCTCCAAAAGAGAACTCGTTTGGGTTTCGGCTGGAGTAACTTTATCTAAAAACTTTTGAACGGCTTTCTCAAAACGATCTTCAGCTACCGGCTTCAACAAATAATCGATGGCATTTGCTTCAAAAGCTTTGAGCGCAAATTCATCAAAGGCAGTAATAAAAATAACTGCTGGCATTGGACTAACTAATTCCAACATTTCAAATCCATTGATCTTCGGCATCTGAATATCTAAAAACACAAGCTCAGGCTGATGTTGTTGAATGGATTTAACACCTTCGAAGCCATCGTTACATTCATCCACCACTTCAATAGAAGGGAATTTCTTGAGATAACTTTTTATAATCTCACGACTCAAGGGTTCATCATCAATCAAAACAGTTTTAATCATGGCTTAGCAGGAACAATTAAACTAACGGTGAATGTATTCTCCTTAATATTCGTTTTAACCAAATCATTTCTGGCATAAATTAAATAGAGTCTTCTCTGCAATCCGGTTAAACCGAAACCGCTCCCCGATGCGGGTTGCATATCGGAATCAAATGGATTTGAAATTGCTACTTCCAATTGATTGCCGTTCATGTTAGCGATCAACTCTATAGAAATTTTTCCCGTGGTTCCATACAAACCAAATTTAATAGCATTTTCCAAAAGTGGCTGAAGCACCAAGGTTGGTATTTGCCAAACATAACAGGGTTCGTCAATTGTTAAGATTACATCCAGTCGGTGACCAAAGCGAACTTTCTCGATGGCTAAATAAGTTTTCAGGTACTCAAGTTCTTGAGAAAGGCTAATCCACGGTTCATCAGCACGCTTAATGGTAAGTCTTAGAAAATCAGAAAGCTCTTGCACCATCTTTCGAGCTTCATCAGGTTTTATCAGAATCAACGCATTGATTGAATTTAAACTGTTGAATAAAAAATGCGGCTGCAATTGGAGTTGCAACTTTTGTAGCTCAGCCTCACGGGCAATATTTTTTAGATCTGATTCCCGGGTTCGTTGATCTAGTAATTCCGTCCATCGGGAATAATACACTGCGCTAACACCAACAGCAGTTAACGTAATGAATCCAATTGCCCATCGAACTGGAGTTGATTGAGAAAGAAATTTCAAATAATCTATTTCATTAGGAATAATTACCACCATTGCCTGGGCTGATATCCATTGACATCCAATCGCAAGAACAAGCGTTAACCCTACTGTAATTTGAAAAATACCCGTTCGCGGAAAATAGTTTAATAGCGAACCCAACAGAACAGCCGAGCTAACAATTACCAGATTAAAAATGGAAGAATCCCAAAGAGAAACTTCCCAACTAAAGCCAGCATATTGATGCAGCACCCAGGCATGAAACCCTGACCATAGCAACACAGCCCCAATAAGAGGTAAGCGGGCAGTTATAGTGGTGGTAGTTTTATTCAAAATAAAAAATGCATCAATCGGCAATTTACAAGATTAAGTTCTTTTTAAATATCAACTGATTAAAAGGTGCAATGCAACTTGTCGCATACTGTTAGTAACCTCACCCGGAAAACTGTGTGCAACTACCACGATTCTCCTGATGCCATGCTGCCAGCCAGCAAATGCTCTGAAAGGTGAGGTGAATAAGCGCCACAATTTTGAATTGTAGGAGTTCGAAGAATAACCATATCTTTGATTTATGATTTGGGAATACATGAACAACATTAAGAAAGAGACGTCCAAAACGATTTTGGTAGTTGCCCTTATTTTAAGTTTGTTTTCAGGCTTCACGACTCAGAAATCATCTGCAACAACTAGTAAGATCCAATCTGAATGGGTTGTTCGAGGAGAAAGAAAACTGAATTTGATTTCAGCATTCAAATTAAATTCAGCGCAAAGTCTAACCTCATTTTCATATCATTCTCAAGTTACTCGTTTATTATTTCAAAACAGGCTTGTTGACATCAACCTCAAAACAAACAAGAATCAATTTTCATTGATTGATTTATCCTTTCAGTTATCTCACGTTAACACTCTTCCTCTTTCTTCAGATGAGGACTATCTCTTAGTTTAATCCTATAGGAATATTTTCCTTACCTGCTTTTCGGTTTCGCTGGAAGCTCTAATTATTTATGGGCATCTCTTAAAACCCCACTTACCCTTCTCTTTGGTAGAAGGGCAGGGATGAGGTAATAGAAATAAGAGTTTTTAAAGATGCCTTTACATGATCACACTATATATAAGGTGGATCACTAATTTATTTTATGGATCGGATTAAAAAAATACTAAGAATCGCTGGGCTCGTTCTACTTATCATTCTGGCTTTGTCAGGTATAGGGATTGTGCCACCACCAAATCAGGAAAGATATATTGGCAAAGAAGTTACTGCTGAATTGGTGGAGAAAAGGAAAGAAGGCTCAGAAGAGAGTAAAACATGATGCCCGCAGTCAAATTAAACACATAGGCTCATAGAAAACATAGTT
>JBBSBG010000024.1:0-17384 GCA_038251495.1 Cytophagales bacterium | reverse complement strand
TCAACCGAGTCTTCAAACTTCTTCTATCAATAATAAAATCAAGGAAGCCGTGATCCAATACGAATTCGGAACTTTGAAAGCCTTGTGGTAAATCTTTGCCAATTGTTTCGCGAATAACGCGCGGGCCGGCAAACCCGATCAGTGCGTTGGGTTCAGCAATATTAAAATCACCGAGCATAGCGTACGATGCAGTTACTCCTCCTGTGGTAGGATCTGTAAGCAAGGAGATATAAGGAATCTTCGCTTCGTCCATCAACGCTATTTTAGCTGAGGTCTTAGCCATTTGCATAAGAGATAATCCAGCTTCCATCATGCGTGCACCGCCTGAACGGGATATCATAAGCATGGGAGTTTTAGTCTTCAAACTATGATCCATTGCCCGGGCTATTTTTTCACCCACAACCGAGCCCATGGAACCACCAATAAAACTAAAATCCATACAAGCTATTGTGATGTCGAGTCCACCCATTTTACCATAAGCAGATCGAACAGCATCTTTCAAGTTTGTTTTTAGTTGCGATTCTTTAACTCGTTTTGGATAGGGTTTTGTATCAGTGAATTTTAGCGGATCGGCAGACTCCATGGTTGCATCCAACTCTGTGAATTCATTATTATCAAAAAGTATTTCGAAATATTCCTGTGAGCCAATCTTTACGTGATACTCTTCTTCAGGAACAACAAAAGCGTTGTTCTTTAATTCCCGGGTGTGAACGATTTTCCCGGCTGGAGATTTAAACCATAAACCATCAGGAACTTCACGCTTCGCTTCTGTGGGAGTTAAGATTCCTTTATCTGTTCGCTTAAACCAAGGCATAATTAAAATTTGTTGATTTAGTGATTTGAGAATTTGAAAATTTTGGAGATTACTTTGCAATCTCCAAATCAAAACATTTTCAAATCTTCAAATTATTTATGCTACATCAATAGACTTATCTAAATACACATCTTGAATTGCCTGCATAATTTCAACACCTTCTTTTAGTGGACGTTGAAATGCTTTACGACCGGAAATCAATCCCATACCACCAGCACGTTTATTAATAACGGCTGTGCGAACTGCATCCGCCATGTCACTGGAACCTTTTGAATCACCACCAGAATTGATAAGTCCGGCACGACCCATGTAGCAATTTGCCACCTGGTAACGACACAAGTCAATAGGGTGATCAGAAGTTAGCTCTGTATAGATGCGTTCATCTAATTTTCCATAGGTGCTGCCACCTGTGTTCAAAGCCTTATAGCCGCCATTATTTTCAGCAAGCTTTTGTTTGATGATATCTGCCTGAATGGTAACACCCAAGTGATTTGCCTGGCCAGTTAAATCAGCAGAAACATGATAATCAATGCCATCTTTTTTGAATGCAGCGTTACGCACGTAACACCATAAAATGGTTGCCATTCCTAATTCATGAGCGCGCTCGAAAGCAACTGCCACTTCTTGAATTTGACGGGTTGAATTATCTGATCCAAAATAGATTGTTGCTCCAACGGCCACAGCTCCTAAATTCCACGCATCTTCAACTGAACCATACATGACCTGATCAGCTTGGTTTGGATAGGTAAGTAATTCGTTATGATTTATCTTAACTATGAATGGAATCTTATGTGCGTATTTGCGCGACATCATAGCCAATCCACCAAATGTGGTAGCAACTGCATTACACTCACCTGCAATAGCAAGCTTGATAATATTTTCAGGATCAAAATAAATTGGGTTTTTAGCAAATGAAGCTCCCGCGCTGTGCTCAATTCCTTGATCAATCGGAAGGATTGACAAGAAACCTGTGCCTCCTAATCGTCCATGGTCGAAAAGGGTTTGAATACTTCTTATAGTTTGAGTATTTCTGTTTGAAATTGAGAAAACACGGTCAACGAAATCGGGCCCAGGCAGGTGAAGCTGATCCTTCAAAATAGTTTTGCTTTTGTGCGTAAGAAGCGATTCAGCGTCTTTACCCAATAGTGAATTTACATTGATTTTCGCCATAATTTTATTTGAAGTGAGGGGCAAATATAGGTCTCTAAGCCATTTTCTGCAATGTGATATTGACCAATAAAAAACCCATTCCAAGGGTCTTGAAATGGGCCTATATAAAATTGTTTTAATGAAGCTTTATGAAGGCTTATTTGTAGCCAGTTTTTCTTTGATCCTGGCTGATTTGCCTTGACGACCTTTCAAGTAGAATAATTTCGCTCTACGAACCTTACCGGCTCTGATAAACTCTATTTTTTCGATGCTCGGGCTTAATATTGGGAAGATTCTCTCTACACCAACTCCGTTAGAAACCTTTCTTACAGAAAAGCTTTCGCCATTGGTTCCTTTTCCCCTGCGGTAAAGCACTACGCCTTGAAACTGCTGAATTCTTTCTTTAGTACCCTCACGGATTTTTACGTGAACGTTAATTGTATCTCCGGATTTAAATACCGGCAAATCAGCTCTTTTGGTTGCTAATTCCTTCTCTACTTCTTTTATTAAATCGGCCATGACCTAAGTCTTTTTTAAAATGGACTGCAAATATAGGTGTTAAAGGCAGAATAAGGAGATTTCCTTTATAGATTTTTTAGACTTTAGTCTGACAACATCCCCGGTCTGCGTTTTTTTGTTCTTTCAATAGATTTGTCGTGTCTCCATTCTGAAATTTTTCCCTCATGCCCAGAAATCAATACTTCGGGCACTTTCCAACCTTTATATTCAGCAGGTCTTGTGTAAACCGGAGGCGCTACTAAACCATCTTGAAAGGAGTCTGTCAAGGCCGAACTTTCGTCTGAAAGTACACCCGGAATAAGGCGGATAATACCATCGGACACAACAGCTGCTGCCAATTCACCACCTGAAAGCACATAATTTCCAATACTTATTTCACGGGTTATTAAATGTTCGCGAACACGCTCATCGACTCCTTTATAATGACCGCAAAGTAAAATCAGATTCTCTTTCAGACTTAATTCATTGGCGATAGCTTGTGAGAAAAGTTCGCCATCCGGACTCATATAAATTACTTCATCATAATTGCGTTCTGATTTTAACTGCGCGATACAATTGTCAATTGGCTCAATCATCATAACCATACCCGCTCCACCACCAAAAGCATAATCATCTGTCGCCCGATGTTTATTGGTTGAATAAGCGCGTAAATCATGGACACAGACTTTAACGATTCCTTTTTCCTGAGCCCTTTTCAAAATTGAATCTGAAAAAGGACTTTCAAGAAGGCGTGGAAGGCATGTAATTATATCGATGCGCATGATGCTAAATTACTATACTATGGCAAATGTCTTTTGTTTTGTTTTCAACCTTCTTGTTTTTTTCCCACAAGTGGTTTCAAAAAGATTGCCAATGACATTCATAGAAGAAAAATATTTTAAAGTCAGTCACACTCTCCTCCGGAGAGAGCAGGGGTGAGGTAACTATAAATCCAAAAAGCCATCGGGCAATTCTACTATAATTTTCTTTGTGGTTTTATTTATGGATAGAATGAAAGGTCCATTTGTGGGGATCAGAACCTCTTTCCCTAAATAATTCAATACAAGCAAACGATTTGGACCGGATTGCATAACTCCAGTAACTGAACCCAGAAGTCCCAATTCTTTGTCTTCTACACTAAAGGCAACAATCTCATCATCATAAAATTCACCTCTCTTTGACTTTGGCCTTTCCGTTTTACTCAAATAAATGCTGCATCCCTTCAGTTGATTGGCACCTTCTAAAGAATCCACGTCTTCAAATTTAACAAAGGCCTTATCGGTTCGATCTGAGGCGGCTTCTATAAAATAAGGGATTAAGTTTTCAGTTCTTTCAAGAAAGACTGACTTGATAGAATTAAGATCAACCGATTCAGAAAGAATAACGGTCACTTCGCCCTTAAGGCCATGCGTTTTTGCAACGTATCCTATTTTAAAGCAAGATGATTTATCCATTTTACTGATAACTGAACTGAAACAAAAATGCCAATACAAATCGCATTGGCATTTTAATATTGTTAAGCGAATTTTTAAGCTTCTGGCTCAACGGCAACTTCACCTTCTGTAGCAGGTGCTTCTGGTGCTTCTTCAACAGGAACGGCCGCTGCTACTTCTGCCTTCTTACGAATTGCTTCAGCACGAGCTTCTTTCACTTTTGTTTCTGCATCCTTACGGGCTTTAGCCACTGATTGTTTAGCCGATGAAAGAGTTTCTAATTTAGATTGAATCTTGCTTTCCTTTGTTTGTAACCACTCAGCCAATTTAGCATCAGCTTGTTCTTGAGTAATTGCGCTCTTGCCAACGCCAATTTGTAAATGTCTCTTAAACATAACGCCTCTATACGACAGCATAGCACGCACGGTATCTGAAGGTTGTGCACCTTTCATCAACCAATCAAAAGCTTTGGCATCATCCAAAACAATTGAAGCGGGCACGGTGGCCGGGTTATAAGTACCAATTTTTTCAATGAATTTGCCGTCACGTGGTGATCTTGCGTCAGCAACTACTACATCATAAAGGGCCAATTTTTTACGACCTCTACGAGCTAATCTGATTTTTACTGCCATTTTCTTACGTTTTTAATGTTGGAACACGTCCGTTTTTAAAGGACTGCAAAGGTAGTTTTTTTTCCAATTTTAGCAATTGGATGTTTAAATAATCTGTAAGTATCTCATTATCCATTATATTTGAATAAGCGATTATTGGGTTTTTATAATTTATTAGGCCTCTTTACATTTGGTTTCCTTTTAAAAACAAACATGGATAAGTTTTCTTACATCTCGAACGCAGATGTTGGCTACCTGGACCAACTCTATCAAAATTATAAAAGCGACCCAACTTCAGTAGATGCCACCTGGCAGAAATTTTTCGAAGGCTACGATTTTTCGCAGCAACGCTTTGGGGAAAATGGTGCAAGCCCAACTGCAAATGACTCACTCTCTATAAAGGAGACTCAGGTTCGAAACTTAATTTTTCAATATCGTTCTTTTGGTCATTTAAAATCAAAAACAAATCCGGTAAGGGAAAGAAGGAATCATAACATCAATCTTGACCATACCAAAGTTGGATTGACCGATGCAGACTTAGATATAGAGTTTGATGTGGCCGCTGAGATTGGTATGCCTCGTGCCACACTGAGAAAAATTATTGAGAAATTGAATATGCTATACCTCGGTCCGATCGGATTCGAGTATAACTTTATTCGTAATGATGACATCAGAGATTGGCTGCATAATAAAATAGAAAGAGAGTATTACGAGTATAATCCAAACCTGGATGAGAAGAAACGAATTCTCTCCAAACTGAATGAGGCTGTTGTCTTTGAAAACTTTCTTCATACTAAATTCCTGGGGCAAAAAAGGTTTTCATTGGAAGGCGGAGAAAATACAATCCCTGCCTTGGATGCAATCATAAATAAATCAGCGGAGCTTGGTGTAAAGGAAGTGGTGATTGGTATGGCCCATAGAGGTCGACTCAATGTGCTTTCAAACATTCTGGGAAAAACATACGAACAGATTTTTACTGAGTTCGAAGGCAATGTGAATCCTGATTTAACAATGGGTGATGGTGATGTGAAATACCATTTAGGGTATGCCAGTCACATTAACACACCGTCAGGAAAAAAGATTTATGTTAAACTAACTCCCAATCCCTCGCACCTCGAAGCAGTTGATCCACTCGTTATTGGATATACACGCGGACAAATAGACGAAGAATATAAAGGCGACCTTAAAAAAGCAATGGCCATTCTTATTCATGGCGATGCAGCGTTGGCCGGTCAGGGTATTGTTTATGAAGTTGTGCAGATGTCTGGTTTACCAGGTTATACCACAGGCGGTACAATTCACTTTGTAATTAATAACCAGGTTGGCTTTACTACCGATTTCGATGATGCACGTACTGCTATTTATTGTACCGATGTTTCTAAAATTGTAGATGCACCCGTGCTGCATGTAAATGGTGATGATGCCGAAGCAGTAACTTTTTGTGCAAACTTAGCGGTTGAGTATCGGCAGAAGTTTGGTAAAGATATTTTCATTGACTTACTATGCTATCGCAGGCATGGCCATAATGAAAGTGATGAACCTAAATTCACACAACCGAAGTTATATAATATTATTGCCAAGCATCCAAACCCACGGGAGATTTATGTGAAGAAGCTCGTTGAAAAAGGTGTTGATGCTTCGCTGGCCGATGAAATGGATAAAAACTTTCGGAATCAGCTACAGGATAGACTCAACGAAGTAAAACAAAAACCGCTTCCTTACAAGCCACAAAAAATTGAAGAGGAGTGGGAGCAACTGCGAAAAGCAAAACCTGAAGATTTCGATAAGTCACCCGTTACTGCCATTAGTCAGGAGTTAATTGATAAAGTAGGGAAAGCGTTAACAACTATACCGGAAGGATTTAAGCCATTAAAACAAATTGAGAAACTTCTTAAAGATAGAAAGGCAGCTTTCTTTGATGATAAAGTTTTAGGTTGGGCAGAGGCTGAATTGTTAGCCTATGGCTCGTTGGTAGCAGAAAATGTTCCTGTTAGGATGTCGGGTCAGGATGTGAAGCGTGGCACATTCTCGCATCGCCATGCCTATTTCTGGGATGCAAATACCAATGAAGCTTATTCAGGACTAAATCATGTTGATAAGAGTCAGGCTCGCTTTTCGATTTTCAATTCCTTGCTTTCTGAATTTGGTGTGCTTGGATTTGAATACGGATATTCAATGGCAACACCATATGCATTAGTACTTTGGGAAGCACAGTTTGGAGATTTTGTAAACGGAGCGCAAACAATTATAGATCAATTTATTTCAAGTGCCGAATCAAAATGGCAAAGAATGAATGGGCTGGTCATGTTATTACCACATGGATATGAGGGTCAGGGACCTGAACACTCAAGTGCTAGGCCAGAGAGATTTTTACAGCAAGCGGCTGAATACAATATGGTGGTTGTTAATGTTACAACATCTGCAAACTTTTTCCATTTACTGCGCAGGCAGGTAGCGTGGGAATTCCGCAAACCTTGCATAGTGTTGACGCCAAAATCATTATTAAGAAATCCATTAGTGGCCTCGCCTATTAGCGAGTTTACATCAGGTTCTTTTACTGAGGTGATTGATGACCCTACTGTTAAGGCGAAAGATGTAAAGCGAATTATTTTGTGCACGGGTAAAGTGTTCTTCGACTTACAGGAAGTTCAGCAGAAGAAGAAAATAAAGGATGCAGCTGTTGTGCGGCTTGAACAACTCTATCCATTCCCCGATAAGCAAGTGGACAAACTGATTAAGAAATACAAGGATGCAAAACTTCTATGGATTCAGGAAGAACCGAAAAATATGGGGTACTGGTCATTCATTAAACGCATGTTACCAGATGTTGAGATACAGTTAGGAGCCCGCAAATCAAGCGCATCTCCGGCAACAGGATATTCAAAGATTCATAAAATGGAGCAAGAGAAAATAGTTAATCAGGCTTTTGAAATTTAAACATGCCGAAGATTTTTGAATACTTGGGGATTGTGATATTTTTTTACGCGCATGAGCACGAGCCGGTTCATGTTCATGCACGTTATGAGGGTCGTGAGAATAAAGCAGAGTTTATAATTGAGAATGGTAAGATTGTTAAGATTACAATTAAGGTAGTTGGTAATTCTAAGTCATTAAAATCGTCAGAACTCAAAAAATTTGATGATTTTCTCGAGGTCTATACCCCGAAAGAATTATTGAAAAATGGATAGACTTTTTTGTGCTTAAAAAACAAGTGAGTTTTGAACGGATAACCAAGAGAGTAAAATGAAAATTGTAAGAGAACTATCAGATCCTGGAAAAATTGTAAAAATTGTTTCGGCTAAATATCTGAGTGATTATGTAATCAGAGTGCGGTTTGATGATGATACGAATCGTGTTGTTGACTTTAAACCATTTCTTACTAAAGCTACACACCCTGAAATTACCAAGTACTTGAAGGAGTCAAATTTTAAGAAATTCGTAATTGATAATGGCAACCTGAACTGGAACGATTACGAATTAATTTTTCCAATTGCCAATTTATATGAAGGCACCATAAAATAGAAATTTTAATAAAAACATAAACTACATGGCACAAGTAAAAGTTCCAACCGTTGGCGAATCAATAACCGAGGTTACCATTGCCAACTGGCTTAAGAAGGATGGCGATATTGTAAAGATGGATGAAGTGATAGCAGAGCTTGAATCTGATAAAGCAACCTTTGAATTGCCTGCCCCTAAAGCAGGAAAATTGAAAATTGTAAAACCTGCTGGTGAGACAGCCGCTATCGGTGAATTGATTTGTGAGATTGATGAATCAGCTGCCGGATCAGAAAGCAAAGAAAGCACACCGGCTCCTGCTAAAGAAGAATCGAAATCGGCTGAACCGAAATCAGAGGCACCTAAAGCGACTGGTGGAGTTAAGGAAATGAAAGTGCCAGCTGTCGGTGAATCGATAACAGAAGTGACAATTTCAACCTGGTTAAAGAAAGATGGAGATACAGTTGCGCTTGATGAAATTATAGCTGAAGTAGAATCTGATAAAGCAACCTTCGAGTTGCCTGCAGAAGCGAATGGAATATTAAAGATTGTGGCTAAAGAAGGAACGGTTCTTCCAATCGGTGGATTGATTTGTAAAATTGAAATCACAGAAGGCGGTTCTTCTTCCACACCGGCAGCAAAGACTGAGAAAACAGAAACTGCTGCATCAGGAGATAAATCCTATGCATCGGGTCATCCTTCTCCAGCGGCAGGAAAAATTTTAGATGAAAAAGGAATCTCTGCTTCACAAGTTTCAGGAACGGGTGTTGGCGGTAGAATTACAAAAGAGGATGCAACCAAAGCTCAGCAATCATCAGCTAAACCAGAGGCGCCTAAAACTGCTGCCACAGCGCCAGTAATTACTTCTGGTGGTGGCAGAAACAAACGCAGTGAGAAGATGTCTTCACTTCGCAGGACTATCGCGAAGCGTTTAGTTTCTGTAAAGAATGAAACGGCTATGCTTACAACCTTCAACGAGGTTGATATGAAGCCGGTGATGGATTTGCGTTCGCGATACAAAGATAAGTTCAAAGAAAAGTATGGTGTAGGCCTTGGCTTCATGTCGTTCTTTACCAAAGCAGTTTGTATGGCATTGAAAGAATTTCCAGCCGTGAACGCGCAGGTAAATGGGGATGAGGTTTTATACCATGACTATTGTGATGTTTCAATTGCTGTTTCGACACCACGTGGATTAGTGGTGCCGGTAATTAGAAATGCGGAATCACTTTCTTTTAATCAAATTGAAGCTGAAGTAGTTCGTTTGGCAACCAAAGGTCGTGATGGAAAACTTTCCATTGATGAAATGCAAGGCGGAACATTCTCCATCACCAATGGTGGTGTATTTGGTTCTATGCTATCTACGCCAATTTTAAATCCTCCGCAGTCTGCAATTCTTGGAATGCATAATATTGTTGAGCGTGCCGTTGTTCAAAAAGGAGAGATTGTAATTAGGCCAATCATGTATCTGGCTCTTTCTTACGATCACCGGATTGTAGATGGTCGCGAGTCTGTAAGTTTCTTGGTGCGGGTGAAAGAGTTGTTGGAAGATCCGGGAAGACTGATTTTAGGTATTTGATTTTTCGATAATGATACCAAGTATTTCCATAAAAAACTTTAAGACTGTAAAAGATTTGCAATTTGACTGCAAGCGAGTGAATCTTTTTATTGGAGATGCAAATACTGGCAAGTCAAATCTTTTTGAAGCATTTTCCCTGTTAAACTTTCATAAGGACTTATCTAAATTTATTAGATTCCACGAAATTTCACACTTATTTCATGATTATGACACTAAAAGGGAAATAATTGTAAGAGCAGGAGATTTAATTTCTAGATGCTGGGTAGAATCGGATGAGTTTATAATTGAGAGTATTTTCGATATTGAATCTCCATTTAAGGCGCATTATAACCTAAGAGGAAAATTGAATTATAATTTCACAAGTTTACAAAGAGCCCCTAAGATCTTGCTCTATAAATACAATCCTAGTGTAGTTTTTGATCGAAGTGATAGATCATATTTAGAACCGCCATTTGGAGAAAATCTACCTTCAGTTCTGCTTTCAAACAAAGAACTTGAATCTATGGTCAAGGATTTATTAGAAGATTTAGGCTTCAAGTTATTGATTAAACCATTTGAGAGTGACTTCGAAATTATAAGAGAAACTAATGGCTCTTTTTTATCTTTTCCTTTGGTCTCGATGTCTGATACGGTTAAGAGAATTATTTATTATTTGGCAATTATCAAGTCGAACAATAACGCAACAATTCTACTTGAGGAGCCTGAAGCCAACACTTTTCCTTTTTATACAAAGGCATTAGCAGAAATGATTGCTAGGCATGACGAAAATCAATTCTTTATAATTACCCACAATTCTAATCTACTTAATTCAATTATTGAGAAGACCCCAATGGATAACCTCACGGTAAATTTAGTCTATACGGAGAATTACAATACGAAAATCTGCCCCTTATCCTCAGAGGGAATTGAAAATGTTCTTGATTTAGGGAGTGATGTTTTTTTAAACTTTGATAAACTATTGCTGGCTCAATGATTTATTTCGAGTGCTACTCAGACCAAGCTTTCCTTCAGAGTTTAGGATTATCAGCTAAACAATTGGATCATTCGTTTAGTAAAGGAAATGTTTGTAACAAACTTGAAAAAAATAGCAATTCAATTGGCTTTGCCGATGAAGATCCAAAAGAATTTCAACCAAAGTTTATTCGTGAGCTTATTCAATCAAAACGAATGGTATACGAAGACTTATATTTGATATTATTTGATATTCCTAAGACGGAGAATAAATTAGTACTGATTCGACCTAACATTGAAGCTTGGTCGATCAGAATAGCCCAAGAGTTAAAAATTGATTTAACTAGCAGTCAATATCGTTTGTCGAATAATGAAGAGGAATTACACGAAATGCTAGGCTTTGCTAGAAATAAACGTAAGCTGACAGCTTTAAAGAATTTCTTCACCAACAGTACGAATCATTCATCAATTTTGAAAATAAAGGAATTTATAAAGTAATTTTTCAGATTATGCAATACAACGTTACAATAATTGGATCTGGCCCGGGTGGATATGTTGCCGCCATTCGCTGCGCACAACTTGGTTTTAAAACAGCCCTTATTGAAAAGTATGACACCCTTGGTGGTACCTGTTTAAATGTTGGTTGCATTCCATCGAAAGCATTGCTTGACTCTTCAGAGCATTTTCACAATGCCGCACATACATTTAAGGAGCATGGTATTGATATCAATGAGCCTAAAGTAAATATCATTCAAATGATTAAACGGAAATCGGGTGTTGTGAAGGCCAATGTGGATGGTATCGCCTACCTGATGAAGAAAAATAAAATTGAAGTTCACACAGGTGTTGGTTCGTTCATTGATAAGAACACGATCAAAATTGTAGGTAAAGATGGAAAAGAATCACAGATCACTACAGAGAAAGTAATTATCGCTACCGGATCTAAGCCTACACCGTTGCCTTTTGCTCCTTTCGATAAGAAAAGAATTATTTCGAGTACAGAAGCTTTAGAGTTAAAAGAAGTTCCTAAACACTTAATCGTAATTGGTGGTGGTGTAATTGGGATGGAGTTAGGTTCTGTATATGCACGCATAGGATCGAAAGTAACGGTGGTTGAGTATATGGACAGTTTGATTCCAACTATGGATTTGGCTTTAGGTAAAGAACTTATGAAGTCTACCAAGAAGTTGGGTATGGAATTTTACATGGGTCATAAGGTGACAGCTGTTGAAAATAAAGGAAAAGAAGTTGTGCTGATGGCTGAGCCAAGAAATGGGGGTGCTGCCATTGAATTGAAGGGTGATTATTGCTTAGTGAGTGTCGGTCGCAGACCTTATACCGAGGGATTGGGATTAGATAAAATCGGAATAGAATTAGATAAAGGTAAAATTCCGGTTGACGATCATCTTAAAACGAAAGTTGATAATGTGTATGCTCTTGGCGATGTAATCCGCGGAGCTATGTTAGCGCACAAAGCTGAAGAAGAAGGCGTGTTGGTTGCAGAGCAATTAGCCGGACAAAAGCCACATATCAATTATAATCTTATCCCGGGTGTGGTATATACGTGGCCTGAAGTGGCCAGCGTTGGTCTTACGGAAGAACAATTGAAGGCAGATGGCAGAGCGTATAAGACTGGTAGTTTTCCTTACAAAGCACTAGGGCGTGCGCGTGCATCCATGGACTTAGATGGCTTTGTAAAAATATTAGCCGATAAAAATACGGATGAAATTTTGGGTGTTCATATTATTGGTGCCCGCGCAGCCGACATGATTGCGGCAGGAGTTACTGCCATGGAGTTCCGCGCTTCCGCAGAAGATATTGCACGTACTTCACATGCGCATCCAACCTATATGGAAGCTGTGAAAGAGGCTTGTTTAGCAGCTACTGCTAACCGACCGATACACACGTAATTTTAGTTGATAAGCAGCTTTGAGATCAGGAATGATCGGATAGCAAGGGCAATTACTAGCGGAATTAAGAAAACATTGAGTTGCTGTGGGATCAGCCACCAAAGTAAAAGTGTTGCGACTAGTGCGATCGTGCTAATTTGAAAATATTTTGCTAAAAAGGGGGCTGGTCTCTTTTTAATTAAGAACACTCCTGCAAAAAAGTGAAGCGGAAATGCCCACAGAAGATTGAAATTTCGGGCAGCATCGTGATGATCTGTAAAGAGCCATAATGTTGTTAGTAGTACCCCAATCAGCCCAACAACAGTAAACAGGGTTACATCCAACCATCTGCTTAATTTTTTTCGACTCCAATCAAGCCACGAGAATAAAACAATAGCGACCAATAATGATGTAAAAGCGATCCAAGGATGTACGAATGCAATTTTTGATTTATCCTGTGTGTCTGCATTGATAATATTTTTTTTCTTTACCAGGGATACAATGCTGCTATCTGATTTTATTTTCATGTGATCTACAAATGATTCGATGTAATCCGGTAAGAACATGTATTCATTCCGGCTCATTTTCCGGTCGATGGGCAGGCCCAGACAAATATCAATTCCTAAATCCCCCCATGGTAGTAAATCCAAATATTCATCTGTCTTTTCACGAAAGGAATGTGATGGATTAAAAAAAGTACTATCAACTTGTAGATCACTACCCAGTTGCTGAATTAAAACATCCCGAATTTTTGTGGCACAATTATCATGGTAATAATCATAACGGTAGGTTCTGTTTTCTGGTCTTGCATTCCACATTAGAAATGTGAAAATCTTTTCTTTCTGACCTTGAGTTAATTCCAATACTTGCTCGTGAACGAATCGTTTGTCACGCATGTAAGGCCATTCAAAATTCTCATAATCATATACAGCCAGCATATAGTAGTTTCTTCCGCGCGCAAAGTTTAGGTAGAAATTAGGCTTGTCGAAATCAAACACTCCGTAATTATAGGCGTAATCGATTCCCAAATCAGTATCCACAACGCGAAAAGCGCTATGCCCAAAAGCACTATATACTTCTTTGTTACCAGGACCACAGGTAATAACTGAAATTGCTGCGTTTTCGGATAGTCGCATTGGCTGTGCGAAACTTTGCCATCCAATTAGAACAAATAGGGCGCTTACTACTTTTTTCATTTGTGAAATAAATGTGTCGAAAGATAAAACAATCAGGCTCCAAACGGTAATTTTGATTTGAACTTTGATGTATGATTGGAAATTTGAACGATACGTGGAATTTGGTACGCAAGATGACTCCTGCACGTACTGCGAATGCTTTAAAAGTACTTTCAAGTTATCATTACTCCAGACTTACAGGCAAAGCAGCACATAATGCCATGCCCATCAGTATAGCCATTGAGCCTACAACTTCCTGCAATCTTCGGTGCCCTGAATGCCCATCAGGACTGCGCTCTTTTACACGGCCTACTGGAATGCTACAAGCAGATCTATTCAAGAATACAATTGATGAATTAGCAACTACTTTATCGTACCTCACTTTTTATTTTCAAGGCGAGCCTTATTTGCATCCTCAATTTTTGGAATTAGTGCAATACGCATCTTCAAAAAAGATTTATACCGCTACTTCAACCAATGCCCACTATTTATCTGAGGCAATGGCTAAACGAACCATTGAGTCTGGATTGGATCGGATAATCATTTCGATTGATGGTACCTCACAAGAAACGTATGAGGCTTATCGGGTGGGTGGTAAACTTGATAAAGTACTAGAGGGTGCTAGAAATATTGTTCGGTTGAAAAAAGAGTTAAAGTCAATTACACCCTTTGTCGTATTTCAATTTTTGGTGGTAAAGCCAAACGAACATCAGATCGATGCTGTTCACAAACTCGCGAAAGAAATTGGTGTCGATCATGTGGCCCTTAAAACTGCGCAGATCTATGATTACAAAAATGGGTCGGACTTAATCCCAACCATCGATAAATATTCACGCTACCAAAAAGAAAATGACGGAACGTATTCAATTAAAAATGAATTGCTGAGTCATTGCTGGAAGATGTGGCAGAGTTGCGTGATTACCTGGGATGGTAAAGTGGTGCCATGCTGTTTTGATAAAGATGCCCATTATGTAATGGGAGATTTAACTAAACAATCTTTTAAAGAAATCTGGTGCAGTAAAAATTATAATTCTTTCCGCGAAACTATCCTTCGATCAAGGGATGAGATTGAGATGTGCCGTAATTGCACGGAGGGAACAAAGGTGTGGGCTTAGAACTTCATTGCTAACCAACGGCCGAGGAATACATCATAAATACGATACGCATCGTTTTCATGAATAACCATTTCTCTTTCTTCCAGAGCTTTGATGGAATGCTGAACAGTACTAGCGCTTAGCTTGTATTTGTTGAGAAATTCTCGTTGATTTATTTTAGAAACAAACTCCTCTTGAGCAATTGCCTTTAGTAAATTCCATTGTTGATCAGTAAGCAGGCGTTGGTAGTTATAATCGTGTGGTTCATTTTCCAACAAGATATCCTGCATGCATCTGTTCACTGCCTCATGGGTGAGTGCCTTTTCTGGTTGCGTATATAGCGCAAAATGCGTTACGCAAAACGCGTAATTTCCTGACAAGAAGCAATATTGAAAATTTTACTTTGACGGTGGGAGTTCCTGCAATTGCTTTTCAATCTTTTCAAGATCAAGAGCCCCGCATTTAGAACAACCCGACTGACAAGCATTTTTAGCTTGAAAAGATCGGTAAGCTAGCCTGCCTATATAAAAAGCAGCTCCTAGAAAAAGCAACACTATCAATACCTGTTGAAGCATGTCTCAAAGGTAATGATCCTGATCGTTCGATACAATTATGGGTCACTCTAATCGTCCGACTTCGGACAATTCCGCACGTAATTGAACGAGCTGGAATCTAACAATCATTCTATTTAGCTAGAAAACTGTGTTTTCCCATTGGCATCATACTTGACTTCAAGCGTAGTTAAATTCTTTGAGATGCTTAAAAACTATTTTACGATTGCGTTTCGAAATCTGTTGCGCAACAAGAGCTACACATTCATTAACGTGGCCGGCCTTGCATTAGGAATCACCACCTGCATTATCATTTTTTTAATTATTAAACGAGAGTTGAGTTTTGATCTGGCATTTTCCAATTCAAAAAATATTTATCGAATAGTACGCGCAACCAGCGATGCTTCAGGTGTTGAAAAAACAACGGTTACACCTTACCCCTTGGCAGAAGCGTTGAAGAATGATTTCCCTGATTTAATCTCAACGCAGTTCCATTTTCAAGAGGATGTATTGATGACTATCGATGCAGAAAAGAGCAGAGTGACAAATATTATGTTTGCTGAACCTTCATTTTTTGAGGTCTTTGATATTGAGGTGTTGTCAGGCAATCCAAAGAAGGATTTGGCTGTTCCCGGCAAGGTTTTTTTAACGGAGGAGTTTGCAAAGAAACTTCTTAAAAAAGATGTTAAGAATTTTAAGCTTGATAATCTCCTCGACCTTGAAGTAGCGGGTATAATCCGCATGCCTGCAACACCTACACACATGGACGTAAACATGATTGTTTCGCGCGCTACCTTAACTCCGGATGTTACCAAGCAATTTCTTGGATTTCCCATGGATCAATGGGGTTTGAATGCTGCCGGATTTGCGTATGTCGTTCTGCCTTCTTCTGAAACTCGTGAGTCGATGGAAGAGAAGTTTCCAGCTTTTGTTAAAAAGTATTACCAAGCTAAAGATGTTGAACGACAAACCTATTTATTACAACCACTCTCTCAAATTCATTTCGACACAGAGTTTAGTGAAAACCCGGGCACAACTTCAACTAATTCATCTACACTGATTGTTTTGGCATTCATTGGAGCTTTTATTTTATTGGTTGCTTGTGTTAATTTCATCAATCTTTCAACAGCACTTTCAGTTCACAAATCTAAAGAAGTTGGCGTCAGAAAAACGCTTGGTGCACAACGGCACCAACTTACCTGGCAGTATTTGAGCGAAGCATTTCTAATAACACTTTGTGCCGGTATTATCTCCGTTGGCATTGCTGAGTGGATTGCACCATTTGTAGGAAACTTTTTAGAACGCGATGTACAGTTGAATTTGCTAAACAATCCGCAGTTAATTATCTTCTTGATCACAATTATTTTCGTGACTGCACTGTTCTCCGGATTTTATCCGGCATTGGTTTTGTCAAACTTTAATCCTGTAAAAGCGCTAAAGAACAGTATGTCTACAGATAATAGATCGCCTATATCTGTAAGGAAAATTCTGGTAGTGGGTCAATTTTTTATTGCGCAGGTGCTGATCATTTGTACGTTAGTTGTATCGAGCCAACTTTCATTTTTTAGAAATTCATCGCTTGGATTTGGGAAGGAGGCGGTAATAAATGTAAATATCCCCGATAATAATCCGTCTAAGTTGGAGGCCTTTCGAAATCAGCTAGCAACTTTTAATGATATTAAAGGAATTTCGTTCTCACTTGGCGCCCCCATTTCAGACAATAATTTTGGAACAGGCATGTTTCTCACTGATAAGGGTGAAACAGATCGGTATTCTATCAAATTGAAACTAGCCGATGTAAATTACAAAGATGTTTATGGACTCGAGTTAATTGAAGGGCGCTGGTTTTTAGAGAGTGATGAAAAGATCACGAATCTTGGAAGCACAGAGCGCAAATGGTCTTATGTGCTAAATGAGGAGGCAGCAAGAACTTTGGGATTTAACTCTCCAAAAGAAATTATAGGTAAAAATATTACTACGGGATTTAATAATATCTCTGGCCCTGTAATTGGCGTAGTAAAAAACTTCCATACAGCGTCTCTGCAGCACGGCCTTGAACCAGTTGTACTACTTCCCTTTAACTATTTTTTTGATGCGGGTATTAAAATCAGTCCAGCCAATGCCGCAGCTACGATAAAGAACATT
>JBBSBG010000023.1:0-17429 GCA_038251495.1 Cytophagales bacterium | reverse complement strand
CTTGAAAGTAATCATCCCGTTGCAGCGAAACACTTTGATAAATTAGTAAACTCTGAATCAGATTCTTTTGCCGCATTGAACACTGCATTCTGGCAAGATGGAATTTTTATCCACGTTTCTGAAAACACGACCTTAGAAAAGCCTTTCTTGGTTTTACACATCACTGATTCAAATCAAGAATCAGTTATTAGTCATACCCGAATATTGGGTGTAATTGAAAATAATAGTTCTATTCACATCATTGAAAAATTTGATACAGTTGGCAAAAATCCGGTATTCAATACCTTGTCAGAAGAATTTGTTGTTGGCGAGGAGGCTAGCTTCGAATACTGCAAAATTCAAAATGATAACCACCTAAATCAGGTTGCTAATACGGTCATTCACCAAGCTAACTCAAGCAAGGTTAATACCTTTACACTTACCTTAAATGGAGAATTAGTCCGCAATAATTTTAGCATCATTATCGATGGTGAAAATTGTGAATCCCATTTTCATGGATTGTATTTACTTAATGGCAATACGTTAGCGGATAACCATACGGTTGTGGATCACCGGAAGCCCAATTCATTTAGCAATGAAATATATAAGGGAATTATGGATGGAAACTCAAAGGGAGTTTTCAACGGAAAAATATTTGTGCGACCGCATGCTCAAAAAACAAACGCGTTTCAATCAAACAGAAATATTATTATTTCAGACTCAGCAACCATCAATACAAAACCGCAACTTGAAATATGGGCCGATGATGTGAAGTGTTCTCATGGCTGCACCTCGGGTCAGCTTGACGAAGAGGCTATGTTCTATCTTCGCTCACGCGGAATTGCAGAGTCGTTGGCAAAAGCAATGTTGCTTTATGCGTTTGCCGTGGATGTTCTTGAACCGCTTCAACATGAAGGCTTGAAGACATACTTAGATAATCTTATTGCCGAACGATTACATAAGAATTTTTAACTATGGAAACACTCGCTATAAAATCAACATTCGACATCTCAAAAATTCGGAAACAATTTCCGATTTTGAATCAGCAAGTGAATGGTAAACCGCTAATTTATCTTGATAACGCGGCAACAAATCAAAAACCACAGCGGGTTATTGATGCATTGACCGCTTATTATGAACAAGACAATGCAAACATTCATCGCGGTATTCATACTCTTGCTGAGCGAGCAACAAAAGCCTATGAGGCCACACGCAATTCCATGCAAACCTTTATTGGCGCCAAGTATGTTGAAGAAATAATCTTTACTCGCGGAGTAACAGAAAGCGTCAATCTGGTAGCTTCTTCCTATGGGCGCGCATTTCTAAAAGCGGGCGATGAAGTTATCATCTCTGGCATGGAGCATCATTCCAACATTGTGCCGTGGCAAATGATCTGCGAAGAGAAAGGTGCGATCTTAAAAGTAATTCCGGTTAGTGAAGTTGGTGAGTTAGATTTAGATAGTTATCAGAAGCTAATCTCAAACAAGACAAAGATTGTCGCAGTTAATCATGCTTCAAATAGTTTGGGTACAATTAATCCAATAAAGGAGATTATTGATATTGCACATCAGCAAGATGCAGTTGTGCTGATTGATGGTGCACAGGCCTCCGCACATTTGACTATCAATGTTCAGGAGCTTGATTGTGATTTCTATTGCATCTCAAGTCATAAAATGTATGGCCCTACAGGCACGGGCATACTTTATGGCAAGAAAGAACTTTTAGAAAAGATGCCGCCATATATGGGTGGTGGCGAAATGATTAAAGAAGTTACATTCGCCAAAACCACGTATAACGAGTTGCCTTATAAGTTTGAGGCTGGTACCCCTAACATTGCCGATGTGATTGCGCTGAATGAAGCAATTTCCTTTATCAACGAATTAGGAAAAGAAAACATCGCAGCTCACGAAGCTGAGTTGTTGGCCTATACAACTGAAAAGTTGTCTAACATCCCACATTTAAAATTGATTGGTACCGCCAAAAATAAAGTAGGTGTGCAATCTTTTATTGTTGATGGCATTCATCATTTTGATATTGGGCAAATGCTTGACGCACGTGGAATAGCAGTGCGCACGGGGCATCATTGCACCCAACCACTAATGGATCAATTTGGCATAGAGGGAACTGTAAGGGCTTCTTACGCTGTTTACAATACGAAAACTGAAGTAGATCAATTAGCAGAAGGATTAGAACGCATTGTGAAATTTCTTAAGTAAATTCGCTCTTATGAAAAATGAAGGTAAAATGGTTGAGCTACTTGCTGAAATGGTGAAAGGTCAGGATAGACTTATTGATGAGGTATCCGAAATGAACCAAGATGTCTCTCAAATGAAAACTGAACTAATAAAACAAGGCCTCCAAACAGCAGAAAACTCAAGAGCAATTTTGAAATTGGCTGACGAAATACGATTGGTTGCCTAACACGAAAAGCGAATAGCTAAACTTGAAGTAACTGTTTTTAAATAAGTGGCCTTGATCAATCAAATTCAGGACGAAATCATAAACGAATTTTCATTGCTTGATGGAGACATGGAGATGACCGTCTTTTATATCATGGAGTTGGGACAAAAATTACCACCCATGAAGGAAGAAGTGAAAACGGAAGATAATATAGTGAAGGGTTGCCAATCAAAAGTCTGGATGACTGCGTTGATGAAGAATGACATGATTCATTTTGATGCTGACAGCAATACGGCCATTACAAAAGGCTTGGTAAGTCTGCTGGTGCGAATATTCAACGGACAAATACCCGAAGACATCCTTAGCACCGAACTTTACTTTATGCACAAGATTGGCATGGAACGCTTTATAGGAACCCAACGTTCTAATGGATTTGCTTCCATGATCAAGCAGATGAAATTGTATGCACTTGCTTATAAAACTAAAAAAGAATTAAGCTCATGAGCGAGACTCAGAATACAGAAACAAAAACACAGGAAATTTCTCAACCGGAACTTCGAGATAAGGTTATAGCTGCACTTAAAAGTGTGTATGACCCCGAAATTCCTGTTGACATTTATGAATTGGGATTGATTTATGAAATCAATGTTTTTCCGGTTAATAATGTTTACATCCTGATGACATTGACTTCACCATCCTGCCCTTCGGCAGAAGTAATTCCGGTTGAAGCTGAACAAAAAGTAAAAGAAATTGAGGGTGTAAGTAGTGTGAAAGTTGAATTAACATTCGATCCACCCTACTCACAAGACATGATGAGCGAAGCTGCAAAATTAGAACTTGGCTTTATGTAAATATTCAAAATTCAACATTTCAAATTCAAAATTGATATGTTGAACTTTGACAACCGGAGTAATGTTTTCATTGAAATAATATAATTTTAAATCTTAAATCTTGAATCTTAAATTTTGAAATAATATGTATCCAGAACCTTTAGTTGCCCCCATGCGTCAGGATTTGACCGTAGCGGGCTTCCGTGAGTTGAAAAGCTCAGCAGATGTAGATAAGGAGTTGAAAGACCAGAAAGGAACAACCTTGTTGGTAATAAATTCTGTTTGTGGTTGCGCGGCAGGTGCTGCAAGACCAGGCATTAAGTGGGCGCTTGAGCACAGCACCAAGAAGCCAGCTAGTCTAACGACCGTATTTGCAGGGGTAGATAAAGAAGCTGTTGCCAAGGCGCGCGAATATACATTACCTTACCCACCTTCATCACCAGCTATCGCGCTTTTTAAAGATGGTGAGTTAGTTCACTTTGTAGAACGGCATCATATTGAAGGACGCAATGCGCAAATGATTGGCGAGCATCTGGTAGAGGTGTTTGACGAATTTTGTTAATCTTTTATAAGACTAAAAAAACTAAGAGCCTTCGGGCTCTTTTTTATTTTAACTCTACTCCTACTTACATTTACTTTCATACGTGGTGAACACTTAATGAAACGATTCTCCCAACCATTGTACTTGCTCAGTTTTTCTGCACCTCGTTATGGTTTGCCAGCAATGCAGTATTATCCAATCTCATTTTAACACATCATCTCGATTCCAATTTTCTTGCGCGCCTCACCAGTTCGGTTCAATTTGGTTTTATCACAGGCGCATTTTTTTTGCACTGCACCGCTCCCGATCAATCGAGAGGAACATCATTGACCATTGTAAATTGTATTGGCTTTGCAATTACTATTGTTAGCATTCAGACTATAAGCGCATTTTCAATTCGCTTGGGCGGACAATACACTTACTTGTTGTTGGCAATTGGCCCGATAGTTGGCTTGATAGGCTTGTTGAAAAAGAGAAAAACTACAGAACCAACCGTTGCCCCTTAATCCAAACCGAACTTACCCACGGAGTTAAAAAATTGGAATTTTTATAATAAGTTTGATTAATTACTCAACAAACCAAATACTATGAAATCAAAAACAATCTACAGTATACTCGCGATTGGTTTAATAGGCTCATCGCAGGCTATGGCACAAGGATATTCCGGCACCCCACCCGCTGTTTCGCCTATGCCTATGAAACCAGAAATGACTGAAATATGGGAGCCCGAAGTAAAAATAATTATACCGGCAAAAAAATTAGGTGATGCACCTTCCGATGCAATCATTTTGTTTGATGGTAAAAATCTTGATCAATGGGCAAGTCAGAAAGATTCATCAAAACCAGCGCCCTGGAAGATTGTCGATAATGATCACATGGAAGTTGTGCCAGGCTCAGGTGGAATTCAAACTAAAATGCAGTTTGGTGATTGCCAGTTGCATATTGAATTCAGCGCACCAGACTTAGTCGAAAGCTCTAGTCAAGGTCGCGGTAACAGTGGCGTGTTTTTGCAAAACCGATATGAACTTCAAATTCTAGACTCATACAATAACAGAACCTATCGCAACGGACAAGCCGGAAGTATTTATAAAGATCATGCACCCTTAGTTAATGCCATGCGCAGTCCGTTAGAGTGGAACACATACGATGTTGTTTATACAGCCGTGCGTTTTAAAGCCGATGGTCGTGTAGATGCACCCGCTCGAATTACTGTTTTACACAATGGCGTTGTTGTTCAAAACAATTCAACCATTAATGGACTTACTCAATACATTGGTTTGCATGATTATCCTACGCCACATGGTGATGATGTTATCTCTTTACAGGATCATGGCAATAAAACTCAATTCAGAAATATCTGGATTAGGAAACTGTAGTCAGTCGATAGTAATTCAGTCGACAGTCCACAGCATACAGGCCTTAGTTAATTGTCCTACAACTTTATGCTCTCGCGCACAGTTGTAGGACAATTTTTTTTGCGTAAGGTTGTTGGGCAACTTGTATTAATCTTTCTTGATACCAATCCTGTAAAGCATAGTACCCATAGCAGCAAAGAAAGCTACGCCTAACAAGCTATAACCTCCGGCACCTAACAGATTAGTCAATCCATGCTCAGCGCTGATTGATTTCAACGAATTAAAAATACTATCCTTAACCGAAAGTAATGCCACCACAACTCCGGCCAATGCACCACCGGCAATTAAACCCGTTGCAAATAAACTTCCACGGCCAAGCTCTTCGTCTTGCTTAAGTTCACCTTTCTTCTCGGCACGCCAGTCAATAACTCCTTTAATAGCACCACCAATAAAAATTGGCAATGTGGTAGCCAGAGGTAGGTAAAGTCCAATAGCAAAAGCCAATGCTTTTATACCACACAACTCGATCATTACAGCTATGAAGACCCCTACTATAACAAACTGCCAATCGAGATTATACGATAAAATACCTTTTGCTAAAGTTGCCATTAACGTTGCTTGTGGTGCTGCAAAACGTTCACTACCTATGGCATGCACAATTCCCTGTGCAGCCATATCAGCTGTTGGTGTGTCTAATACTTTAACAACAATACCAATCGCAATAGATGAAACGATTGCTCCTATAAATAGCGCGAGTTGCTGATATTTTGGCGTGGCACCAACAATATAACCTGTTTTCAAATCTTGCGAAGTAGCTCCTGCATTGGCAGCCGCAATACAAATCATTCCCCCCACTACCAAAGCCAGGGGTTCATATAGCTTTCCGCTCCACCCTACTGCCGTAAAAATCAAACACGTGCCCATCAACGTAGCGATGGTCATACCTGAAATAGGACTATTGCTCGAACCCACTAGTCCAACAATACGACTGGCAACAGTCACGAAAAAGAAACCGAAAATAATGATCAAAATTCCGATCAATAGTTTTTGGATAAATCCATCTCCGGGAATACCCGGTAGCACCGTCATAAGCGCAACCAAAATAATACTTCCAATAATTACTACCTTAAATGAAAGATCACGATCGGTGCGTGCAATACTGGCCTCACTTTTTTCTTTTAATGAAGCAATGCTATCCCGGAATGAGCTAATGATCGTTGGCATTGTTTTCATTAACGTAATGAACCCACCCGCTGCAACAGCTCCCGCACCAATCTGACGGATATAAGCGAAGTAAATTGCAGACGATGGGTTGCCGAAAGTTTTTAAAACAGGATCCCAGCCACCCTTTCCTCCTGCAACATTAATATCTGCCAAGTAACCAAGCTTAACTAATTGTGTAGCAATAATTGATGGGTCGACTACGGTAGACAGTAATGGAATCATGGCCCACCAGGCAAGGACAGAGCCTGCCACCAACACGCCACCAATCTTTGGCCCAATGATGTACCCAACACCCATATACTCGGGAGTTATCTCGCCATTGATTGTTGCCGAAGGCCAATATTTATTTAACTGACCGGTAACAAACGTTGGCGCCTCCGAAATCACATGAAAAACTTTTTGAAGAATCGCGTAAAGCAAGGCCACGCCCATACCCATAAAAGCTGTTTGCGCAAAAACACCACCCTTCTCTCCGGCTTGCAGCACCGAGCCACATGCTGTGCCTTCCGGATAAGGTAGCGTATCATGTTCATTTACTATCAACGACCTACGCAAAGGAATCATCATCAGCGTGCCTAACATCCCACCAAAAGCGGCAAGGATAAGTATCGTCAAATAATTAAAATATCCCTCGCCCACACTAACACCATTTGCATCGGGCGAAAGAAAAAGAAATCCAGGTAACGTAAACACAACTCCCGCTGCAATAGATTCCCCAGCCGAACCTGTTGTTTGTATGATGTTGTTTTCGAGAATGGTGGTCTTTAAAAATTTGCGGCCAAGCGTTATGGCAATCACTGCTATTGGTATGGATGCCGAAACGGTGAGTCCCGCCTTTAACGCGAGGTAAACGGTGGAACATCCGAAGAGAATACCAAACAACGAACCAAATACAACCGACTTCACGGTGAACTCGGCCACATTTTCTTCCGCTGCTATGTAGGGTTTAAATTTACTCGTGCTCATAAAACTGGTTTAGGTTAGGTCGTTATCATGGGCAGTGCGCGACAGCATCTTCGGACTAAAGTCCTTTTTTAGTTTGGTCCGTAACCACGGGCTTAAGCCCGTGGTTAGCTCAGATACCCTAACCGGGCTTTAGCCCTAACCAATAGGGTAATGTAGCACACCACTCATTAATAACGAGGAAGTAACTTATAAAAAATTACTTACTTTTAGCACTACCTGTAACCATAATTATATGATTTATTCAATTGTTAGCATTACTTATTTGTTATTGCTCATTGGGATTATCTTCTACAAAACCCGAAAAGTGCAGAGCGAAGAAGATTTTATGCTTGCCGGACGAGGCGTTCCCGTGTATCTGCTTGTTGGAACCTTAGTCTGCACGT
This sequence comes from Cytophagales bacterium, assembly GCA_038251495.1. GTDB lineage: Bacteria > Bacteroidota > Bacteroidia > Cytophagales > Cyclobacteriaceae > ELB16-189. The sequence continues at coordinate 9,751 of JBBSBG010000023.1, read as the reverse complement.
GGATAGGCTCAGGAAGTCTTTTCGGAACAGCCGGGTTAACCTTTCGATCGGGGTTTAGCGAACTCTGGTTTTCGCTTGGAGGTTGGTTGGGCATACTTGTTATTTATTTTATTGCCGCGCGCGTTCGCAAACTCGCTAAGATAACCCTCACCGATTTATTAGAACAACGCTATAACAAAGCCGCGCGAATCCTTGGAACAGTCACCATCATTGTTGCCTACTTGGTAATTGCCGGCTATCAGTTTAAAGGGGGAGCACGTTTTATCTCAATACTCTCTGGTGGAGCAATTAGTTTAGAGACTGGTACACTGATAACATGCATTGTCATTATTGCTTTCACTGCGTGGGCGGGTATGGTTTCCATTGTTTCAATTGACATTTTTAATGGCGCCATCATGATTTTGGCGATGGCATTGGCATTACCGTTTGCTATCTCGGCACATGGCGGCTGGAGCGAAGTGATTTCTACTATTGAGAATAAGAGTCCTGAATACCTTAATATTTTTGAAGGTCATGATGCGTGGTGGATCATCGGTATAATACTGCCCACCTTTATTTTGTTAATGAGTGAAAGTAGTATCTATCAGAAATTTTCATCCGCTAAAGATGCGGCCTCGGCAAAAAAGGCGGTACTTGGAATGTTTGTTGGCGTTGTGATTGTTGAGGCTTTGATGTGCACCATTGCTATAGTTGGCTATGCCATTTATTCCAGCGACCCGCGATTCTTCCTTCCCGATGGATCGATTAACCGAGCCATGTCAGAAGAAATAATTCTACGAATTGGATTTGAACAAGTGCCTGTATTTGTTGGCTCGTTACTTTTTGCTGCCGGAGTTGCTATTATCTTATCAACCGGAAACACATTTTTGATGGTGACATCAACAAATCTTAGCAATGATATTCTTAAGCCTTACTTTTTTAAGGATGCAAAAGACCCAAAGAAATTAATTCGCGTACAGCAGATTAGTATTATTGTTTTAGGGTTGCTGGCTTACGCGATGGTTACGCAATTTGAAACCGTACTTGAGATGGCATTTATCTCCTACACCATGATTGGTGCTTCTCTGGCACCTGTACTCATGGCGAGTTTCTTCTGGAAGCGCGTGACAGCAGCAGGTGGTGTTGCTTCTATTATTGCTGGTATGAGTGTGCCTGTTATTAATAAAACAATGGAAGTAGCCCATGTCTCCGTTGGAATTTTCCCGGTTGATACAGACTACATTGCTATCCCTTCGCTGGCCGCATCGCTGGTTATGCTTATTGTAGTTAGCCTGTTAACGAAGCCCTCACCAGAAGAAAAATGGAAGCCCTTCTTTGATTGAGAGGATAAGCACGAAGGCATAACAAACGTTTGGCAAAAAAAGAGGTTCCACTTCTTCGCTAAACCCCAAAACGTTAGCGAGATTATTGTTGATTAGAAATTTTTAGGAAAGTAAACTCTCAAGAAATGTGGTGGCAGTATTTATTAGTTTTTGCAGGTGCCCTGTTATTCGATATAGTGCCCTTTCCTTTCCTTCCTGCATTTACAATTATGCTATTTCTTCAAATAGTTTTTCAGTTAGATGTATGGTCAGTAATTGTAGTAGGATTAGTAGGCTCAGTTTTAGGTAGGTATATTCTAATTTTATATGTTCCACTAATAGCCAATAAGTATTTAAAACTATCGAAGAATAGAGACATTCAGTTCATTGGCGATAAAATGAATGAGAATAAATGGAAAGGACAAATGGTCATACTGGCTTATTCATTATTACCACTTCCCACTACCCCGCTTTTTTTAACCGCAGGCATTTCAAAAATAAATGCCAAGTATATTATACCCTGGTTTGTCATCGGCAAATTTATAAGTGACTCCATCGCATTACATGCCGGTAAATATGCTGCAGAAAATACCGAAAGCATAATCGAGAACGCATTATCCTGGCAGTCTATTGCAAGTTTAGTATTAAGTGCGTTACTGCTCTTCTGTCTTTTTTTTATAGACTGGCGTACGTTGATTCAAAAAAATAAATTTGTGCTGAATTTTAAAATATGGAAGTAGCTCATATATCGCCTGACATTTTCTCGTTGACACGGATTATATCGCAATTCCTTCGATGGCCGCATCTCTCTTTATGCTAATTGTGGTTAGCCTGTTAATGAAGTCCTCACCAGAAGAAAAACGGAAACCGTTTTTTGATTGATTAAGCAGTGTAGTTGTATCTACAAAGCTCAAAACATAACTGGTGTTTGTCAAAAGGAGAATCCGTCAGATTCCTATAAAGTGATGAGCTAATTTGCACAAAAGGAAAAAAGAAATCCTAATAATAACAAAGATTCAATTATTTTCATTCCCTTTTCTTACCTTAGTGATCTTTAAACCATAGAATAAAATGACGACTCACAAAATTTTAATGATTGTGGATGATGATAAAGACGATCGGTTTTTTTTCTGCAGCGCCATTCGTAAAAACAATCCATCTTACGAATGTATAGAAGCCGAGAATGGTGCTGATGCACTTAAACAATTGCGAACGACAAAACAGTTGCCCGATTTTATTTTTCTGGATTTGAACATGCCGAAGATGGATGGACGGGAATGTTTAAAAGAATTGAAAAAGGATGAAACCTTAAAAAAAATTCCAGTCATTATTTATAGCACCTCTGAATATAAAATTGATATTGAGTTATCCAAAGAACTTGGAGCCGACTATTTTCTCACCAAACTATCTGATATTTATTCGTTGCCCGAAGAATTAATAGAAGCTATGAACAAAGCGGTTGAAAAACCCTAAACACTCGTCAACTTGCCGCAAGGAGGCACAGCAAAGTCGATTTGCCACCCCTTCAGTTAAATAAGAGGAGAAGCACATCTTTTGTTTCATATTTAGTCCTGATGTATCGGTATTTTTATTTTACCCCTCTCGCTTCGCTGATACATTCTGTAAATTTGAAGCGCAGAAGAAGGGGTCTATTTCAAATAACACGATAACAAAATATGTCGTCTCTAACGAGACTTCAAAAAAAGGGATCAATTGACTATCGATATAACATCCCCAGCGGAACTTAATAGGGGTGAAACCCCGATAGGAGTTAAATATAGGTAGTGAAAGGAGTGTTCTTGTGATTAAATCCCGTAGGGATGACATATAGGTGAGTCGCCACAATTTGAAATGCACCCCCAGAAGAAGTCAGCAGCATTTTGATTCCTATTTTATTAACTTCACATTTCTAATCTTTACAACTCTTGGCAGCATCCAAAAAAAATAAGACCCAACCACCTGCCACTGTGCAGAACTTTCCCATTGTAGGTATTGGTGCAAGTGCAGGTGGACTTGATGCCTTCAAGCGGTTGCTCACAGAAATACCCGAAAATTCAGGAATGGCGTATGTGCTGGTGCAGCATCTTGACCCTTCGCACGAAAGTATTTTACCAGAGATTTTACAACGGGTAACAAAAATTCCGGTGCATGAAATTACCGAGGATATTCATCTTGCGCCCGACCACATCTATGTAATTCCACCCAACAAAATGCTCCTCTCAACGGATGGTGTGCTCAAGCTCACTGACCGCCAAAAAAAAATCAATCTTTCTGTTGATATTTTTTTTACATCGCTTGCCGAGGTGCATAAAGAGTTTGCAGTAGGTGTTGTGCTATCCGGCACGGGCAGCGATGGCACGCTTGGATTAAAAGCCATCAAAGAACACGGAGGCGTCAGCATTGCACAAGACACCGAATCGGCAGCTCACGATAGTATGCCCCAAAGTGCCATCCATGCAGGAGTAGTAGATTTTATCTTAGCGCCTGAAAAAATTCCCGCGCAGCTTTTGCAAATCAACAGCGCATACAAAACAAATCATTTTTACAAACACGAAGAAGAACTTCCAAGAAACGATGAAGCTACTTTCAAACAAATTCTTTTGTTGCTTCTTCAGCGAAGTGGAGTTGATTTTACGTACTACAAGCAGCCCACTTTTCACAGGCGCATAGCGCGGAGAATTGCCATTGCAAAAAAGAAAAACCTTGCCGGATACTTAAAATTTTTGCGCACCGATAAAGCCGAACAAGATGCACTCTTTCAGGATGTGCTCATTCCCGTTACTTCTTTTTTTCGCGACCCCAAAACTTTTCAAACGTTGTGCAACACCGTTTTTCCTGTCATACTAAAAAATAAATCTGCTGATGAATCCATTCGCATTTGGATTGCAGGCTGCTCCACAGGCGAAGAAGCATTTTCAATTGCCATCTGCCTGCACGAATTTTTAGCAGCGCATTCTCCCCTCTCTATGGGCGAAAGTCTGGGGTTGAGGCGAATTCAAATCTTCGCTTCCGATATTGCAGAAAAATCAATCAAGAGCGCACGCGCAGCCATTTACACCAAAGCTGATGTAGAAAAACTATCTGAAACTCAACTCAAAAATTATTTTATAAAAAATAATGGCGTGTACGAAGTAAACAAACTCATTCGCGATATGTGCGTGTTTGCTCCGCATAATTTTTTAAAAGACCCGCCCTTTGCGAAAATGGATTTAATCACGTGCCGTAATGTGCTTATCTATATGGATACTTTTTTACAGAAAAAAGCATTCTCTACTTTTCATTATGCGCTTAAAGAAAACGGATTTCTGCTCTTGGGTAAATCCGAAACCATTGGCGCAGCATCCGATTTTTTTACGCAAGTAGATAAACACGAAAAAATTTATTCGCGTAAATCCGTGCCCGGCCGATTCGTGCATATTGCCACCCAACGCAGAGAACAAGCGTTTACAACAAAAGACCAGTCTGCCGGAAAGGCAGGCAAAGCCGAAACCAAACACGAAAACATAAACACTGATTTCCGGAAAAGTGCAGAGGCAATAATGATTTCAAAATCGCCTGCCTGTGTGGTAGTGAATGAAGCACTGGATATTGTTCACATTCACGGCATCATCAATCCGTTTTTAGAAGCACCGCAAGGTAAGCCTACCCACAACCTTATAAAAATGGCGCGTGAAGGATTAGCGTTTGAATTGCGCAACGCCATTCACAAAGCAAGAAAGGAACAGGTAACAGTCACTAAAGAAAATATTCCTATAAAGACCAACAACAAGCAATCTTTAGTTACAATAGAAATTATTCCTATCGGTGATACAGTTGAACCACATTACTTAATCCGATTTGAGAAAAAAGCAGTAGAGCCAACTCCCTCTCCTTCGGAGAGTGCTGGGGTGAGGTCAGAAAATAATGAATCCCTAAAAAGAAGCGAACAATTAGAAAAAGAACTTTCGCAAACCCGCGAAGACATGCGCTCCATAACCGAAGATATGGAAGCCACAAATGAAGAACTGCAAAGCGCGAACGAAGAATTGCAGAGCAGCAACGAGGAGATGCAAAGTTTGAACGAAGAATTGGAAACATCAAAAGAAGAACTGCAGTCAACCAACGAAGAACTGATTATCGTAAATCAGGAGTTGCAAGACAAACAGGAACAACTCAATACTGCCCGTTTTTATTCCGAAGCCATCGTTACCACCATGCGCCAACCACTTGTGGTTCTTGACGGAAGATTGCGTATAAAAACCGCCAACGCCTCTTTTTACAAAAAATTTAATGTGGATGAAGAGGAAACCGAAAACAAATTATTTTATGAAATACAAAATCATCAGTTCGATGATACCATGCTTCGCTCGTTGCTCGAAAAAATACTTCCGCAAAAAAACCGCATAGAAGATTTTGAAATCAAACTCCGTTTGCCGGAAAAGGATGAGCGCATTATCCTGATCAATGCACGGCAAATTGTAAATGAAAAAAAAGCAGAACAGTTAATACTTCTTGCCATGGAAGATATTACTGACCGGGTGCGTTTAGAAAAACAAATTCAAGAAAGTGCTGAGGAGCAAAAGAAATTAGCGAGCCAATTAACGCTTGCAGCTGATTCCGCCAAAGTTGGCATTTGGTCTTTAGACATTGCTTCATCGAAACTTGAGTGGTCTGTTATGCATAAACTAATGTGGGGTTATGATGAACATCGTGAAGACCTGACTTACGAAGACTGGCATAAGGTGATTCTGCCGGAGGATAAAGAATTAGCTTTCCAAAGAATAGAAGAAGCAAAGGTAAATCATAGCGTTTATGATGTAGATTACCGAATTACGCGTGCCAATGACGGAGCTATTGTTTGGATAAAATCGACCGGGTTATATTACTATGATGAATTTGGCGCAGCCCTTGAAATTACTGGTATCAGCACTGATATTACCGAACAAAAAAGTTTTACCGAAAAATTAGAAACGAAAGTAGAACAAAGAACCGCTGCGCTGCAAATTTCAAACGAAGAACTAAATATAACCAACAGGCAGTTGGACCAGTTTGCCTATGTAGCAAGTCACGATTTGCAGGAACCGTTGAGAAAAATTTTAACCTTCTCAATGGTTTTGCAGGACAACCATAAAGACGAATTGAGTGCAGATGCAAAATCCTATCTCAACAAAATTGAAGGAGCCTCCAAGCGAATGCGCACACTCATAAATGATCTGCTCAACTACTCGCGGCTGCTGCAACACGAAAAATTATTTGTGCCTTCAGATTTGAATGAAATACTGAAAAATGTTTTAGACGATTTTGAATTATTCATTCTCGAGAAGAAAGCCAAAATAAATTTTGATGAACTCCCAACCCTGGTAGCAATCCCTTTGCAGATGAACCAGCTTTTTTACAATCTAATCAGCAACGGGCTCAAATTTTCTAATGAGGATGTGCCGCCCGTTATCACCATTACATCACGCACACTTACGGAAAAACAAATTCAAAAATATCCTGCCCTCAATCCGGTCATGTCTTATGTAGAAATAATTTTCAAAGACAACGGCATTGGCTTTGACCAACAATACGCTGATAAAATTTTCACCATCTTCCAACGCCTGAACAATAAAGAAGCATACACTGGCACAGGCATTGGCCTGGCACTCGTAAAAAAAATTATTGAAAACCACCACGGAGAAATTTTCACACATGCAAAAGAAAACGAAGGTGCTTCCTTTCATATACTACTTCCACTGAAACAATCGCACTAAATAACCCGACATACATGATCGCGCAAAATATTTTTATGATAATTGATGATGATCCGGACGATAGGATGTTTTTAAAAAGAGGACTAAAGAAAGCACTTACTTCCTCGGTATGCTTTGAAGCAGGTGATGGTATAGAAGCACTTCAATTTTTAAGCAACGCAAAACAACTACCCGATTTTATTTTCCTTGATATGAACATGCCCCGTATGGACGGACGGGAATGTTTGAAAGAATTAAAAAATGATGCGAAGCTCAAAAATATTATGGTCATTATGTATTCCACTTCTTTTTCCGAACGAAGCATCGCTGAATTTCTCAAACTTGGCGCATCAAGCTACCTCAATAAGCCAACGGATATGAATAAACTTCCAGAACAAATTCTTGAAGCCCTCAAAGACCTATAGAATTTTCTTAATGACACTAGTGTAAAGTCTATGATATTTTGACGCATCTTCAAGTAGTTTCGAATTGGAAAATATCAATAACAGTGCAGGTATCTACTTGAAGCCTGTGGCCTGATGCATTTTAGAGAACGACACTATCAAATTGACAAGACACTAGCCACCATCTATTAGAAATTTTTGCATAGTCTCTATAACCAGTACCGAATTTTCTTCTTGCGGAAAGTGACCTCAGGTTTCGCGTTTAACTGTGGTAGCATTCGTAAATCCTGAAACGAATTTATCAAGATAACGCGGGTTTACTGCCGGGTCTTTCATTCCCCACACAAACAAAGTAGGTTTATTTGAAATTGCCTGTCGCCTACTCCACAGTTCTTCAAACCAATCCTGATCGCGCAGCAATGATTTTGCAAATGCCAATGCTCCGTTGCGCTGCATTTTATCACCAAAAGGTTTTGTATACTGTTTCAAATGCTTTCGCGAAAGCTTTGTGTCACCAAATGATTTCGGCAAAATAAAGCGTGGCGAAAAATTAAGGTAGCGATATAAAAAAGGTAAGAGTGGACTTTTCAGAATCTTGCTTAGCTTAATAAAATCAGGATCACTTGCACTACTCCACAGCCATGAGTTTAGGATAACAAGGCTTTTAACCCTTTCGGGAAATTGCATGGCAACGTTTAATCCAATGCGCCCGCCAAAATCATGAACAACTAAGGTGATGCCAGTAAGTTCTTTTTCAAGAATAAACAGTTCAAACCCGGAACTATAATGTTATCGCCCTTCTTAAAGGTTTTAGATTTAAAGCCTGCGGCCAAAAGCTTAAAGTCTTTATCACTAATTTGATGAAACAGGTTTAAGAATTGGCGGCAGGTCACAATCCTAAATCATCTTCAGTACTCCGCGCACATACCCAATGGATTCTGCAGTGCCAGGTATTGGATCATCACCATCTTTCTCATACTCCAACGAAAGATTTCCGGTGTAGCCAATCTTCACCATCGTCTTCAAAAATTTAGGAATGTCAATTACTCCGCGACCAATCTCAACGGGAGTTCCATCTTCTTCGGCTCTGTTTTCATCTTTCAAATGGCAATCAAAAAGGCGGTCCTTATATTTCTTTGCTAATTCCGAAGGATCTTCTTTTATCCGAACCACATGACCAATGTCAATACACAGGCCTATCCGTTTATCAAGATTCTTAATCCGATCATACGCATTAGTAGGACTTCTATAAACATCATCTCCAGGCCCATGATTGTGGATGGCTAATTTTATATCATACTCTTTCACTTTCTGTTCTACCAGTGAAAGAAATTCATGATTAGGAACGCCAACAATCATTTTGATCCCGGCATTCTTTGCATATTCAAATGCACCATTCACCTCTTGCTCGGTCTTCATGTAGATAACTCCGGCTCCATAAAGATCCAATCCGGCAGCTCGAATCTTCTGAGCGGTTTGTTTAATAACCTCTGCCGAAGCATCCATCGGCATGTGCATACTCTTCAATGCCAGTTTAGTTATCCCCAGTCTTTTAACAGCTGCAATCGTGTCATCTAATGATAAGCTTCTGAACGTGTAAGAAGCAATTCCTAAATCAAATGTGTGTGCCAATGCTTTGGTTGTGGCATCCAACGGTGAAGACTTTGCCCCGGGCGCTAGCACTAAACTCGCGCCAGCTAATCCAGCAGTTTTTAAAAAATTCTTTCTGTCCATATTCATCGCGATCACTTTTAGTTCGTAGCTAATAAAAGTATTGATTTAAATTTAAAAGTCAACAGAATGAAAGCGAAAATTCAATCCCCGCTCCTATTAATTTCTTAGATAATCTTATAAAAGGTTTGGTATTAAACAGGGTATTCCCTTTGTACCAGAAACTTCATTACCGGGTAATTCAAAATTAATTCATGCTTTGGTTTAAGATACCTTATTACTTGTGGCCAGTAGTAATCAGGTATTACCTCACGTTGCCATATTAGTATCCGCTATAACTTAGGATTACATCGCTTGGCTACAACTTTACAATTTTCACGGTCATCGCGGGCGAGAAGACTAAACTCAAAATATTAACATGACTTAAACGAGACCCACGATCCCAATAATGAGCTGAGATTATAAGACGCTTCATTAGTTAGTGTTCACCAACCAGAATGGGATTCCGGGTCTCGTTTAAGATTTTCAATACTTGAAAGTAAAACCCACTCGCCCGGAATGACAGACATGAGAGATCTTGCCATTGCCATATTAGTATCCGCTATAACTTAGGATTACATCGCTTGGCTACAACTTTACAATTTTCACGGTCATTGCGGGCGAG
>JBBSBG010000022.1:0-17696 GCA_038251495.1 Cytophagales bacterium | reverse complement strand
TTTATAGTATCAACATAATTAGCTCGGATTCCAATTGTAAGTCGTGTTAAGGCTGCAGGATCTCCGCGCTGACCCGACTCAGCACCAGATACTGGAGCAATTGGAGTGATGCTATATTGTGTAATCGTACCTTCAATTAACAACTCTCCATTTTCTGTTACTATGCGCAGGCTTGAATTTTGCTGATAGTATTCTTTCAGTTTGTTTGTAAATGTTTGGCCTAAGTTGGCAGGCCCAAGATCCGTGTTATTAAAAAAATCCTCAACCTGAATGGTCTTTGCAGTTGTTGCCGCTCCGGTAAAGGAATAAGTAATGCAACTTTGAAGTGTTGGTATGGCCATCGCAAAAGCAACGGCAATGAGCACGATTATTTTATTCTTCAAGTTCGTATTCTTTAATTTTGCGATAGAGTGTTCTTTCAGAAATACCCAAATCGCGTGCCGCATATTTACGCTTGTTATTATTTTTTCTCAATGCCCGAACAATTAATTCTTTTTCCTTCTTAACAATGGATAATGAATCATCTTCCGCTTCGTGTGTAATGTCCTGAACTTCCTCCTCATCTTCAATAGCAATTGGCAATCCCACAGATTTAATGTTTAATGCAGGGGGTTCGTGAGCTGTAGTCACTTCATCATGAATGCCTTCAAACAATTCAGCATTTTCTTTTACTAACTGCGCTGCTTGTGCAGGATTAACAGTAGCTTCAAGAACAATTTTTTTCAAATCATTCATGTCTTTGCGCATGTCGAACAAAATCTTGTAAAGAATTTCGCGCTCCGAAATGTCTTTTCCTTGTTGCTCTTTATATAAAGCAGGTAAGCTCGTTTCTTTTGGAATGTAGTGATTGAAAACTTCAGATGTTATTTCTTTTTGATCAGATGAGAGTACAGAAATCTGTTCAACAAGATTTTTCAATTGACGGATGTTACCTGGGAATCTGTATTTCAGTAATAAATTTTTAGCATCCTCGGTAAGAGTAATTGGCTTCACTTTATACTTTTCAGCAAAATCAGACGCAAACTTTCTAAACAGCAATTCAATATCTTTACCACGTTCGCGAAGCGGTGGCACGTAAATAGGAACTGTGCTTAAGCGATAATATAAATCTTCTCTAAATTTTCCCTGCTCAACTTTTAGAAGCAGATTAACATTAGTCGCTGCAACAACACGAACATCTGTTTTCTGAACTTTAGATGAGCCAACTTTTATAAATTCTCCGTTTTCTAAAACGCGTAATAATCTTGCTTGGGTAGCCAAGGGCATTTCACCAATCTCGTCAAGAAAAATGGTTCCACCATTCGTTACCTCAAAGTATCCTTTGCGGCCTTCATATGCTCCGGTAAACGATCCTTTCTCATGACCAAATAGTTCTGAATCTATTGTGCCTTCCGGTATAGACCCACAGTTGATTGCAATAAACTGGCCGTGTTTTCTAGCACTTAGGTTATGAATGATTTTAGAAAACGATTCTTTTCCGCTACCACTTTCACCACTTAAAAGTACAGACATATCGGTAGGAGCCACCTGCATAGCAACACGCACTGCATTGATAAGCAAAGGCGAATTGCCAATGATGCCGAATCGTTGTTTTACACTTTGTATTTCTAAATCTGTAATTGCCATAGTTATTCTACAATTGAACCAATCAACGTTCCGCTAGTGCAACGCTCAATTAATACATTGACGTACTCACCCTTCTTTTTATTTAGTTTTGGAAAAACAGCAACATGGTTGGCCGATGTTCTTCCCTGCCAGTGATCTTCGCTCTTTTTAGAAACACCCTCTATCAAAACTCGTTGAGTAGTGCCAACATCTTTTTGATGATGCCAGTGTGAATGAGTCCGCTGCTTGGTAATAATTTCAGCCAGCCTTCTGTTTTTTATTTCTAAAGGAATATCATCAGTAAGTTTCTTTGCTGCCAGGGTGCCTGGCCTTTCGGAGTAAGCAAACATGTAAGCGTAGTCATATTTGACTAAGTCCATCAACGAAAGTGTTTCCTGATGTTCTTCCTCCGTTTCGCTACAAAAACCTGAAATCATATCGGACGAAATTCCACAGTCTTCGCCTAAAATGGTGCGAATGCTTTTAATTTTATTCAAATACCATTCGCGTGTATAACCGCGATTCATTAATTCTAAGATTCTACTGTTACCACTTTGTGCAGGAAGATGAATGTATTTACAGATGTTTTCGTATTTGCCCATTACATGCAAAACTTCATCCGTAATGTCCTTTGGATGCGATGTTGAAAAACGAATCCGTAAATCAGAATTTACCTGAGCAACCAACTCTAGTAAGTTCGCAAAATTCACTACTTGCTTAATTCCATTTTTCTCAAGCCGCGCTTTGTTATTTTCTTCTTCACTCCACTTATAAGAATCTACATTTTGACCAAGTAGAGTTACTTCCCGGTATCCTTTATCAAACAAGTCTTTTGCTTCGGCAACAACAGAATGAGGATCACGACTGCGTTCACGGCCGCGAGTAAATGGCACAACGCAAAATGAGCACATGTTATCACATCCACGCATGATAGAGATAAATGCAGTCACTCCATTGCTGCCTAAGCGAACGGGTGTAACATCTCCGTATGTTTCTTCGCGTGAAAGAAAAGTGTTCACAGCCTTGTCACCATCATCTACCTTTCCAATTAATGATGGTAAGTCGCGATAAGCATCCGGACCAGCAACCAGGTCTACAATTTTTTCTTCCTCAAGCAATTGGGTTTTTAAACGCTCGGCCATGCAACCCAAAACCCCAACAATCATTTCTGGTTTCTTCTTTTTAAAGCTTTGGATTTGATTCAGTCGATTACGCACGGTCTGCTCAGCTTTTTCGCGGATAGAGCACGTATTCAAAAACACGACATCGGCTTGAGCAAGATCGGATGTTGTATCGAACCCTTCATTTTGGAGAATAGAGGCTACAATTTCGCTATCAGAGAAATTCATCTGGCATCCGTAGCTTTCTATATAAAGCTTTCGTGGTTTATCAGTATTGCTACTTTCTAAAACCTTTGTTACCTCGATATTTGAAACAGTTTCTGAATCTAAAACTTCTATATCTTCAATCAAATTCTTCATTCAACGCTATTGTAAAAGGCAAAATTAATACTTTTTACGCGTTTGGTGACATCTTGTCAGTTGGTTTTAAGATTTCTTTATTAAGATAGCTTTCAAAAGATTTTCGAGTAGATTTAGCCCGTATTCAGGTAATAAATGGCAATTATTAAAACAGTACGAGGGTTTACGCCACAGTTTGGGGCTAATTACTTTTTAGCGGATAACGCAGTGGTGGTTGGCGAAGTAATAATGGGCGACAATTGCACAGTGTGGTTTAATGCGGTAGTTAGGGGCGATGTTAACTCGATAACTATTGGCAACAGTACCAACATTCAGGACGGAGCAATTATTCATGGCACCTATCAGCAGGCCAAAACAGTAATTGGAAGTAATGTTTCTATAGCACACAATGCAATTGTACATGGTTGCACAGTTGAGGATAATGTGTTGATAGGCATGGGTGCAATTATTATGGATCACGCAGTTATTGGGGCTGGGTCGGTTATCGCGGCAGGAGCTATTATCCTTCCTAAAACAATTGTTGAACCCGGAAGTCTTTACGCGGGTGTACCAGCCAAAAAAGTAAAAGATGTTGGTAATGAAATGAAGGAGGTAATAGCAAGAACAGCAAAGAATTACCCGATGTATGCAGAATGGTTTAAAATAGTTGAATGATGAAAAAAATGAACGAAAATAAAGGATTCGATCCTGCTGTTATTGCAGAGTATAAAGACAAGGTTAAGGCTTCGGGTAAAAGCTATTTATTGGATGAAGAAGATGAGAACTCTGACGAATATGTGCATTTCTATTTTGTAGGCTCGCACGAAGGAGTGGAGGTGGTTTTTGATAGTGTACTCTATACGCTTCGGCTTCATCACGAAAGTGAGGTTTTTGAAATTGCAGAAGACAAAGCAGCTAAGCATTTTCCGCATTACAAAAAGATAAAGTATGAAGAAGATGAAAACGGAGACCTTAACCTGCAAAACCAACAAGAAGAGGAGATTGGTCTTTACATGGCCGAGGTAATAGCCGAACTCGAAGAGGAGGATTCGGTGAAAGTAAGTGAACATGTAGACCTAGACCTTGATAATGAATTTGGGATTGGGCTCGATGCTGGCTTGCACATTGAGTCGGTCACGCAAGCCATTATTGAGCGGTTTATAGAAGATTTTAATGACGATAAATTATCCTTGGATGATTCTTTGTATTCTTTTCAAATGAAGCAGGACGAATGATTTTTTTTTAGATTTTAAAAACAGAAACGCACAAAATTCATGAATAAGCCTATATTTGCGCCCCTAAATCAATTTAATTTCATTTCATGAAAAATCTTTCACTTGTCCTTAATGCAATAGTATTAGTAGCTGTTGGGATTCTCTATTATCTGCACTTTTCCTCAAAAAGTTCTTCTTCAAGTTCTTCCGAGGTAACAAGGCCTTCAGATTTCCAAATTGCGTATATCAACTCAGATTCAGTGCTTAAGCATTATGAATTTGTAAAAGTGAACATGGGGAAACTTGAAGCAAAAGGAAAAAAATTAGATCAGGATCTTCAAAACAGAGCCCAGGCCCTGCAAAATGATATCACTGCCTACCAACAGAATTATGGAAATATGACCATTGGTCAGGCCAAAGCAGTAGAAGAAGATTTGGGTAAAAAGCGGCAGAACCTTGAGCTATATCAGCGCGGACTTGAGCAGGAAATAATGGGTGAGCAATCAGTTATGACGGAGGAGCTTTACAAGAAAATTACTGCCTACTTAAAGGATTATGCAGATGAAAAGCAATTGCAGGTAGTTTTAAAGTATAATCCGGGTAGTGATTTACTATATGGCGGTGCAAATATTGATATCACTAGCGAAGTGATTACCGGTTTGAATGAAATTTATAAACAAGATCAATCAACCTTTAAGGTAAAATCAAAAGCTGATTCGATTGCTGCTAAGAAAAAATAAATAGAAATTAAGTCGTTGAAAGCCACTCAGAAAAAATTTGAGTGGCTTTTTTGTTTTAGGCTTTAAATATTAATTTCAAATCATGAAAAAGAATGCATTAGCATTTTTAGGTGTTCGACAAGAAGAACAGGTGCAGGTTTACCTCATGCTTGCAACAGGTTTCTTCATAGGAATATTCATTGCTACTTATCAAGTTACGGCCGAATCACTTTTTCTGAACAGGCTTAGTGATCAACTGGATAAGGCCTTTCTGATTTCGGGTGTTCTTGGAATTGTTGCGACCATCATCTTTTCATTTTTTCAAAATCGAATCAAATTTGTTACGCTCACCATATTCAGTATTGTTTTAATCGTGATAGCAACCTTTGCACTGCATTATTTATACCATAATTCAAACGAAAATATTCAGAACAGTACGTTATTTATTATGTACTGTTTAATTGGCCCAATGACAGCCATCCTGTTGCTTTGCTATTGGGGTATTTTCGGAAGACTATTTAATTTTAAACAATCGAAACGAATTATAGGCTGGATTGATACTGGGCAATTAATAGCAATCATTCTTGCAAATTTTATAATTCCTTTTACCTCAGGCCTGTTTCCTGACACCTCTAACTATTTGATTATATGTAATATAAGTATTGTAGGTTCTTTAATATGTTTATTAATAATTGCTGTAAAATTTGATCTGGCTCGCCTTAGTTTCGACCCCGCAATAAGGAAGGAAACCAAGTTCGCTAAGATATTTAAAGACAAGTATATTGTCCTCTTAAGTGTGTTCTTGATTATCTCAATGATCACCTTCAGCTTTAATCAGTTTACTTTTCAGACTCTGTTAAATAAACAATATCCGGATCAACGAGATTTAACAAACTTCCTTGCCTTTTTTAACGGTACCATTTATGCGCTTAGTTTGCTTATGCAGTTGTTTGTTAACGACAGGATTATGAGTACCTATGGAATCAGAATTTCATTATTTATCCTCCCTACAGTTGTGGCACTCTTGTCGGTTGGAGCGCTTCTTACCGGTGGCTTTTTAGGTTACGATGCAAGCGCAAGTCCTCAGACCTATATCTATTTCTTCCTATTTGTATCAGTTACCCGACTGTTCAACAGTATGATTAAGGATTCATTGGAGAATCCGGTTTATAAATTATTATTCATTCCACTGGATAGCCGATTTCGTTTTGGAATTCAAACCAAAGTTGAAGGTGTTGTCAATGAATCGGGAAGATTTATAGCTGGTATTTTTATATTTCTTTTCAGCCTTGCCCCCTTCTTTAAGATTATCTGGATACCGGTGATCGTGCTAGGATTGATCATTGCCTATTTCCGGGTAATTCAAAATTTATATCAGGAATATAAAACTAAGATTCGATCGAAGTTAGAACACACGGATGCTCAACAAGAAAAATTAGAAGTAGGGTATGCCGATATTACCGCCAAACTTCAAACTCTATTACTCGGAATGGATTCTACCAAGGCGGTATTTTCTTTTAAATTGCTGGAGAAGATAGATCCTTCTAAGACAAGCGTGTGGATTAACACCTTAATGAAGTGCGATGCTGAAGATACCAGGGAATATGCTCAGCGAAGAATGAATGAATTGAAAGGTCTTTCCGTTTCGGATAATTATGTTATTCGGCTTGATAAAAATAAGATAACCAAGGATGAAAAAAACATACTATCCAAGGTTGATTTGGACTTGATATTGAATAGTGGGGGCGATGTGCAAAAGGCACGCATTCAGCGACTTGCCAGATCTCAAGATGCCAATGATCGCCACTACTGTGCCGAGTTATTATTGCACTCACAAAACAGGGAGAATATTTCATTCCTCATTGAACTTTTGAACGACCCCGACCAAAAGGTTCGCAGTGTTGCAATAAAAACTGCAACTAAGAAGTTTGATAACGAAGTTATTGCTTCTTTGATTGAAAATCTGGGAATTGAAAATCATACTAATGAAGCCACCAATGCACTGATTTTGATTGGAGAGCCAGCATTGAATTTGTTAGATAATTCCTTTTACCGTTCAGGCCAAAACTCACAAATTATGCTGCGCCTTGTGCAGATAATTGGGGCTGTTGGCGGGCAAAGAGCAAAGGAAATGCTTTGGAATAAAATTGATTATCCCGATAAGGTTATTGTTTCTGAAGTGTTATTGGCATTGGGAGAATCGGGTTTTAAAGCAGGCATGTCGCAAGTAAGCCGCATTAAGTATGCGATTGAATCCGATATCGCTGACATTACCTGGAACTTAGGCGCAGTGGAAGAAGTAGGGGATACTGGAGAATCTGCTGTTGTGCGCAGGGCTTTGAATCGTGAGATATCGAATGACATGGAACATATTTACATGCTATTAGCCATGTTATATGATACCCGCTCGATACAGTTAGTAAGGGAAAATATTGAAAGCGGTACAGCAGAAGGTGTATCGTATGCCGTTGAGTTGCTTGATGTTTTTCTTTCTGAACAATTGAAGCAGCAGGTTATTCCCGTGCTCGATGATTTAACTGTTTCGGAAAAAATAAAGCGCCTCGAAATTTTTTATCCACGCGTTCATCTAGATAAAAAATTAGTACTTAAATTCTTGATTAACAGAGAATTCACTCAAAGTAACCGATGGACAAAAGCGGCCGTTCTTCACCAAATTGGCGCACAGAAGATTGAAGCGTTTACACTGGATTTGATAGCCCAGCTTTTCAATCCCGACTTGTTGATTCGCGAAACAGCGGCCTGGTCGCTCCATCAAATTAATCCTGAGTTCTACACATCAAATGTGGTTCGGTTAGGAGATGACATAAGGCGTTCCCTAGACTATGCCATACTTGATAAAGGTAATAGATCTACCATTTTGCAATACGACAAAGTATTGTTCTTCCAAAATATTCCTTTGCTTGATGGTATGGCCGGACTAACGCTATCTTATCTCGCAGATATCTCAAAAACCTTTATGCTGAGTGAGGAACAAATTTTGAGTATTGATGAGAAACAGAATAATGACTTTTACATAGTTTTCAAAGGCGAAGTGGAATACTATGAAAAAAATGAGTTGGCAGCTAATTACATTACTGGTCAATTTATAGGCGAACGGTTAGCAGCGCCAGGCTATGTAAATTCAAGCATGATAAAAGCGAAGAATGACGTCACCTTGCTGAAATTCAATAAGGATCGGTTTTACGAACTTGCATCCAACCACGTGAAATTGGCAAATAAGATTTTGGAATATATTTGATTTTAGCTTATTTTTCACAGATTTTTTTAACTAATTAGGGGATAAGACAATTTTTTAAGCTTAGATTACTCAAGTAAAATATCCGAATTCCT
This sequence comes from Cytophagales bacterium, assembly GCA_038251495.1. Classification (GTDB taxonomy): domain Bacteria; phylum Bacteroidota; class Bacteroidia; order Cytophagales; family Cyclobacteriaceae; genus ELB16-189. The sequence goes on along the minus strand of JBBSBG010000022.1, from coordinate 9,347 downwards.
CGCATTTTAGTAAATTTCAGGTAATACCATTAAGTAAAGGATGCTCAATTATTCTGTTCAGGCTGGCGAATTGAATGACCCTACACAGGATACTTTGTATTCCAGTGAGCATATTGGTGCAAATCCATTTCCTGGGTTACGACCTTTCACCATTGATGATAGTCATCTCTTTTTTGGTCGCGAAGGTCAGGTTGACGAAGTTCTCTTAAAGCTCTATCAGAATCGTTCGGTAACCATAATGGGTTACTCCGGCAGTGGTAAATCAAGTTTGATGTATTGCGGTTTAATCCCTGTGCTATACGGTGGATTTATGACTGACACTGGGCCGCACTGGAAGATTATTACAATTCGTCCGGGAAACTCCCCAATTGAGAATTTATGCAAAGCTGCCGTTAGCTTTCTTTTGGATGAAGGCCGCATTGCTCTTGAAGACAAACAAATTCATAAAGCAATTATTAATTCAGTGCTAAGAAGCAGTTCGCAAGGATTGGTTGAATTAGCAAAGTACTTACAATCTTCAAAAGGCGATAATATTTTCTTCTTGATCGATCAGTTTGAAGAATTGTTTCGATATAAAGATTCAACTGATGGGGAATCTGTAAATGAAGCAACTACCTATGTGAACTTGTTACTTGAGGCTGTTGCCCAGCGAGAAGTTCCGGCCTTTGTGTCCTTAAGTATGCGCTCCGATTTTATTGGAGAATGTGCTTCATTCCCAGGTCTTACTCAAATGATTAATACCAGTAATTATTTGGTTCCTCAAATGACCCGTGATCAAAAGCGAATGGCCATTGAAGGCCCTGTTGCTGTTGGTGGGGGACGAATTTCGCAACGCTTAGTAAAGCGTTTACTTAGCGATATTGGTGACAATCAGGATCAACTTCCTATTTTACAACATGCGCTCATGCGCACCTGGGATTATTGGATCGGTAGCCGCGAAGCAGGCGAGCCGATGGATATTCGGCATTACAATGCTATTGGCAGAATTAGCCAGGCATTATCGCTTCACGCAAATGAAGCGTATGATGAATTGTCGATTAAGGAACGAGCAATTGCCGAAGTTCTCTTTAAAGGAATTACCGAAAAAAATTCTGAAGGTCTTGAAATGCGCAGGCCTGCTAAAGTTGCCGATGTCGCGGCCTTGGCGCAGGTTTCGGATGATCAGGTAATAGAAGTAGTTGAGAAATTCAGGAAGCCAGGACGCTCATTTTTGATGCCTGGGGTACAAGTCGATTTAAAGCCAAACTCTGTCGTTGAACTTTCGCACGAGAGTTTTATGCGAATTTGGACAAGGCTTTCCACTTGGGTGGATGAAGAGCATGAATCGGCTCAAATGTATAGAAGGGTTTCGGATGCTGCTGCCATGTACCAGATTGGTAAAACAAGTTTATGGCGACCACCTGATTTGCAGCTCGCACTAAACTGGCAGAAAAAACAAAAGCCAACCCGCGAATGGGCTCAGCGGTACGACATTGCTTTCGAAAGAGCAATTGTATTTCTGGATACCAGCCGCATAACCTACGAAGCTGAATTAAAGAATCAGGAAATGTTGCAGCGCAGAATGCTGCAACGGGCACGGGTAACGAATTTGATTCTTGCACTTTTACTCTTGATTGCAACAGGCTTTTTTGTTTACGGATTCTTTCAGAAGATTGATGCCGATAGACAAAGAGATTTTGCTGAGATTAAAAGAGGTGAAGCTGAAGTGGCTACAGCCAACGCGGTAAGATTGCAAGAAGTTGCAGAAGATGCACTTAAGAAAGTGAAGAAACAAGAGGAGCAAATTACCGCGCAATTTGAGCAGTTGAAAGTTACAACCAAGGAGCTAGGATTGGCACTTATAGACGCCCAAATACAACGAAATCTTGCCTTTGCCAACCTAAATGAGTCGATTATCCAGCGCGATAGTGCTAATATGGCGCGGGCTTTGGCTGATAAGAATTTGGATTCTGCACGCGTAAATTATAAAAACTCAGTCCGCCTTTTAATGTTGGCCAAAGCTCAATCGCTTGCCGCAAAATCAGAAGGTATTGATGACCCACAATTGGCAGGTCTTACCTCTATGCAAGGTTATTTGTTTCATAAAAAATATGACGGCAAACAATATGATCCATACATTTTTAGAGGCTTATATTATTCATTAGCAAAGCTTAATGGCTACAATTATAATGCGGTGAAAATTCCGGGAGGTCTTAAAAATAGGATGTATGCTCTTGCCGTGTCAGGTAATTCAACTTCATTTTACACTACGGGTAGTGATGGAAAAATTGTAAAGGGCGATTACTTAAACCATGAAGTTAAGAGTTCCGTAATCTTTGAAAATAAAGGCTTCCCTAATAAGGTCTTGGCGCTAAGTAAAGACGAGAAGTATTTGGTTATTGGAAGTGATTCCAGTTATGTAGAGATTATTAATCTTTCTTCAACCTCATCTAAACCTGTTAAGGTTGAAGGCCACACAAGATTTATTACAGACATTAAGTTCATGCCTGACAATTCTGGATTCATCACGGCATCAGCAGACAGAACACTGAGATTTACAAATCAAGAAAATGGACAAAGTAAAAAACTACTTTCGCTTCCTTACGAATTGAAATCAATTGACATTAGTCCAAATGGTAAACAGTTAGTTGGAGTATCACTAATTGGTAAAATGATTTTGGTTGATTTAGCCAATAACACCTACAAAGAAATCTGGACAGATGACTCAGCTATAAAATTGAAAGACAGTACCAAGTCAGTTAAGGTAGCAAACAGGATATTATCAGTTGCTTGGCATCCTAACAGCCAAATGATTGCTTTTGGTGTTGAAGTCCTGAATGAAAGCAGAAAACCGGTGCGTGGGGTTGTAAAATTACTTGACCTACAAACTAAAAGTATAAAGGAACTTACGGGTCATAAATCAGGTATTGCTGATTTAGAATTTAGTCCTGATGGATCATTGCTTGCAAGTGCCGGTCTTGATAGTAAACTACAAATGTGGGTAGTAGATCATCCGGAAGATCTTCCTATCATTATGGATAACAACAATGGTTCTGTTTGGGATGTGGAGTTTACTAAAAATTCAAAGTACCTGATTGCTTCGTGTAATAATGGTGAAATAAGAATTTGGCCAACCGATCCTAAAATGCTGGCTGAGTCTGTATGCCCAAAAATGCAGCGTAACATGAGTAAGGATGAGTGGGATAGTTATGTGGGTAAGGACATCGATTATGAATCAACATGTCAAAGTCTTTTATTTAATAAGCTTTGATGAAACTGCGGATTCTACTTATTTATTTTGTAATTCTAATTTCGGTTCCTTCCATTGGTCAAGTTGGTAGTCCCTCGCGGGATATTGATTGCGAACAAATTTTAATTCAAGCGGACGATGAATTTAATGCCGGTCGATTTTATGGTCTCCCAGCCCTACTAAAACCGTGTTTGGATAATGGGAACTTTTCAGGCGAACAAAAGGTACGCGCCTACTTACTGCTTACTCAGACTTACTTAATTTTAGATGACCCGATTGCAGCGGATGATAGTTACCTGAAGTTATTGCGAGCTGACCCGGAGTATGTGGCTAATCCGTCACGCGATCCGATTGATGTATATTATCTGAGCAAGAAATTTACATCCACACCAATTTTTACGCCCCACGTGCGCATTGGATTAAATACAACTTTGGCGCGAACTATTTATCAAAATAATCCTGTGGGAATACCTCTTGATCGAAAATCAATCCCAAAAATTGGTTTTCAATTTGGTGGCGGTCTTGATTGGAACATCAACAACCACTGGAGTATTTGTGCCGAAGGCAATTATTCCTTCAAAGCTATTAAACGTGAGACTAAAGGTTTCTTTTCCGCAAATGGTCAGGCCGCAGATAACCAGGTAATTAATGAGAGACAAAATTGGTTCGACATTCCTATGTATGTAAAATACTCAGATGATAGCGGCAATATTCGGCCGTTTGGATATGTAGGCTATGCGATCAACCTTTTACTTTCTTCGCGCGGACCAGATTGGTTGTTGAAGAATAATAGTTCTGATGGAAGTGCTAGAGAAGCAAATGGAGCGGCAGAAAATTTGACTTCAAAAAGAAATTTTGTAAACAGGTCAATAGTGATTGGTGGCGGTTTCAAACGAAAGATAGGGAAGGACTTTGTGTATTTGGATTTAAGATATATGGCAGGCCTGAGTAACCTTACCAAAGCGGAAAAAATCTATTATGATAAGGATGGCAATTTCGATATTTCAAATACACGGTATGCTTATGTTAGCGACCTGTTTCGATTGGATAATTTGTCAATCTCGTTCGGTTACATTCACCCGATTTATAATCCGAGAAAAAAGACAAAACCAAGATTGAGTAATTTATTTAAAAAGAAATCGGAAACAATTCCTGATAACAAGTAGAATGCGCATAGCAAGATTTATTTTTCCTATTCTACTTACAATTGTCTCGTGCGATACAGAGCGGAGTTTTAATGTGCCCGAAGAAAACTACTTTGTTAAGTATTATGGAGAGGAAGGTGAACAGACGGGTGTTGATTTTGTAGTTAATCCGGATGGCACCATTGTTATGGTGGGCAATACGGAGCGGCCAGGAGTACTCTCTCAGATTTATGTCGTTAAAGTAGATGCCAATGGTCATGAACTCTGGAACCGAAAATTTGGATTGCCTGATAAAAAAGATTGGGTAAAAGATGTTGAGTTGCATCCTGATGGAAGGATTGTAATTGTTGGAGAGACAGAGATGGAAGTTGGGAATAAGGATGTTTATATAAGAACGATTTCTCAGGATGGCGTACCTTTGGACAGCGCCAGGCATGGATTAAAAAAAGGAAGTATTGAAACGGATGAGGAAGTTAATTCAGTTAGTATCATAAATGGTGGTGCTGGTTTTTCAGCAGGGTTTATTGTCACAGGATCTACTACTAATGTAGTTACTGCCGATGCCAGGGATTTACATGACGCACTATTTTTAAGATTCGATGGCGGGCTTGTGCGAATTAAGGAGAGTGGCCCAGACCCAATTTCAATTTGGGGACCTCCAAGCTATGGTTATAATAGCGATGACATCGCATACAAATCAGTTGAGGTTGACGCCAGTACCATCTACGTATTTGGTTATTCCAATCGAATAACTGGAAGTTATAATGGGGATTATAACTTTTGGTATTTTGCATTAAGTGGAAATGCCACCCCAAAATTAAATGAGAATTACATTGGCAAGGCATCTGAAAACGAACAATTAACAAGCGTAGAAATCGCTAATAGTAATTTAGGCATTCGCTACATTTTAAGCGGCACTGCTGCAAGTTCTGGCACTGTGCAGTCTTATGTAGTTGGGCTGTCTTCACAATTGTCATTTGATACTCCAGACATTCGATTAGAAAATAATTCAACTGTGTTGGCAGCCAATCCTAATGATCTTCTCAAGGTTAAGGTGATAGGTTCAATTAATGATTCTTTCTTGTCCATCAGCAGCGATTCTAGGATTGGCAATCAGGGTTTTAATATCGCTTTAACAAGGTTAAATGGCAATGCTATTCGACAATCCGAACCTTTAATCTTTGGCGGAGAAGGCGATGACTTCGCTGGCTCTGTTGCCGAACTACCAAATGGAAGAATCTTACTGATGGGAACAATGACCATTGGCCAAAGCTCAACTGCTGGTCAGAAAAAAATGGTTCTCCTGAAATTAAATTCTGAAGGCAAACTAGCAGAATAGCTTCATTTTGAATGGAAATGGTTACTTTTAGGGTGTCTATAATTATATAGTTGCTGTAGTTGGCCAATTCTCTACCTATGCCCGTGATTTTAAGACCGTATAAATTAATTACATCGGTTTTTTCAAATATTTTTTCTATTTCTTCATCTAAGTTTGATGGTAGTTCACTTGCTGCCAAAATATCATTCTTTACATTCCTGTTTTTTCTTTTTTCTTTTTCTGTCAATGCTCAAAAAACCTGGCAACCAATTACAGGGGGCGATTGGGCAGTAGGTGCCAACTGGTCGGGCGGGTTAGCACCTGTGGCGGGAGATGCGGTCGTTATAAATTCTGATCAATCCGGAGATATTACAAATGTCCCTGCTATTAGTTTAAATAGTTTCACCGTAACGGGTACTTGTACTCTGGCGGCTTCGGTTAGTGGAAACATTCTAACAGTAACAAGTTCATTTTCTGTTGGCGCTTTAGAAACATTAACACTTGGAATAGCGGGAGCCCGATTGAGTTTTACTCTGGGAGCGGCAGCTGGCGGCACAATTTTAGGAACTGCTATATTAAATGCTGGTGCCACTCCGCGCACATTTCAATGTGATGGAACACTTTCCATTCCATCTGGAGGATTACTAAGCGGTATAGGGCCTAGTGATTTTATTCTCAGTACTGGCGCAACCTTGAGGATTGGCTCAGCGGCTGGTATTACTGTCGCCACGGCTGCAGGAAGTGTTCAGGTAACAGGTACGCGGAGTTATTCAACAGGCGCTAATTATCATTATATCGGAGTTGCCAATCAATCGGAAGGCGATGGCCTGCCTGCTACAGTAGCAAGCCTTACCATTAACAATACCGGTGGTGGCGGTAACAATACCGTTTCATTGGTTTCTAATATTGCAATAACGAATGCTCTTACTATATCTAACGGAGTGTTTGCGTTAGTTGCCAATAATGTTACCAGTGTTGGTTCATTGAATATGACTGGCACTTCAATAACGGGTACAGGTACGCTGACGTTGGCTGGAGATGTAACTACAAATGCGAGTGGAACATCGGCTTCAATCAATGCTCCAATTGCTTTGGGTGCAGCAACGAGAACGTTTAATGTGGCAGATGGTGCAGCTAATAATGATTTAAACCTCCCTGCTGTTATTAGTGGTTCGGGCGGAATTGCAAAAACTGGAGTCGGAGCCTTTAATATTTTTGGTTTTAATACCTTTTCTGGACTCCTTACGGTTAATGCAGGCATCATTCGGATTGGTGGTGGCGGACTGGGTTCAATTTTATCAGGGTGTATTGTTAACGGAGGCGCGGCACTTGATCTTCAAGGTTCTAATTATGCAGCGCTAGAGCCATTAACAATTAACGGTGCAGGGATTGCATCAGGAGGTGCTATTTTTAATAGCTCTGGTTCTACTGCAACCTTTGCAGGTCTTATAACCTTAGGAAGTGCAAGTTCCATCGTAGCCAATAATCCTATTACCCTTTCGGGAACAATATCAACCGCGTTTGATTTTACAAAGGGCGGGTCAAGTACACTAAGTTTTACAAACAACCCGATAAACTTGAATAACCTGATTGTAAGTTCAGGTGCATTAACATCCACTTCAGGAACGCTAACTATTTCTGGCAACTTTACAAACTCAGGTGCTTTCAATAACAACGGGGGCACCGTTCTTTATGATGGTGGCTCGCCTCAAACAGTTGCAGCAGTAACGTATAACAATCTAACCCTTTCAGGCGCAGGACAAAAGAATGCAGCCGGAGCAGTAACGGTAACTGGAAACTTAGTCAATTCTTCAATTTTTGATTTAGGAGCCAATGCACTATCGGTTACAGGTGCAATTAATAACCTAGGTGGAAACATTCGGTTTACAGGGGCTGCCAACGGTATTGCTATTAATACGGGAACTGTTACTTACTATGGAGCCTCACAAACTATTGGGTCAGGAACTTATAATGATCTTGTTATTAATCAGTCTAGTGGTCAGGCATCTTTGGGTGGTTCTGTTACTGTTAATGGAGTTCTTTCCATGACTAACGGTATTCTTAATCTGAATGGATTCGATCTTACTCTCGGACCCGCAGCTACAATATCAGTCGCCTCGCCTTCCGCGACAAAAATGATTATTTCATCGGGAGGCAATCAGGTAATCAAAACGTTTAGTGGTGCTGGATCTTTTACATTTCCAATCGGAGATAATACCGGGGCTTTGGAGTATTCTCCGATCACAATCAATGTTACCGCTGGCAGCTATCCGGCTAATCTCGGAGTTTCAGTTTTCGATGCCAAGCATCCGAATAATTCAAGTGCATCAAATTTCTTAACAAGATACTGGGAGGTTGCGTCCAATATTACGGGCGGTGTTGCCACAATTTCAGCCACGTATCCTAATGCAGATATAACAGGTGTTGAAGGAAGCATAAGTGCCGCTCAGTTAACCGGCACATTTAATCAGGCTTCGAATCCCTGGATAAAATATTCGGTTTTAGGTGCCAATACATTGAGTGCGGTTGCAGCTCCACTGTCAACAGGCCAAACAAACATATTCACAGGTATTAGAGGTGCAAATCCAACAGCCACTATAATTGGTGGTGGTGTACCTATATGTTTTGGGTCTTCAGTAAATCTTTCTACCAATGTTACAGGAGACCCAACATTCACATATAGTTGGAGTCCGGCTGCAGGGTTGAGTGCTACCAATATTTCAAACCCGGTTGCATCACCAATATTAACAACAGCTTATACCGTTACCGTTAACGATGGTAATGGCATTCTGGCAACAGACAACACAACGATTACAGTTAACTCAGCTCCGCCAGCGCCTTCCATTTTAAGTAGTGGCAGTGTAGTGTGTGATGGAACAAATCCTGATGTTACACTAACCAGTTCGGCTGCACCCAATGGCGGAACCTACGTTTGGTATAAAGGGGGCATTGCCACTGGAGATGTAGGTGCAAGTATTGCAGTTACTGATCCTGCAGGAAGCGGTTCTTACACAGTAAGTGTCGTTGATGGAATAACTAGTTGCACAAGTCCGCAAAGTGTTGCTGAAGTTGTTACAATTAATGCGCTGCCTATTGACAAGACAGTAACTGCGTTGACAGCACTCACGATTTGTAATGGTGGAACTATTACAATACGAATTACCGATTCCGAATCAGGGGTCAATTATGAAATACAAGATCAAGCAAACAATCCAGTAAGGGCGTTTGTCGGTGGAACAGGAACCGATCTTGATCTGATTACAAATTCTCTAAATACAAGCATCACTAGTTTAAAAGTGGTTGCGACTAACGTGGCCACTACGTGTAGTAGAACATTAACAAATACAATTGGTCCCATTACTGTAAATCCGATTCCTGCTACGCCAACGATTAATCCGGTTGGTGCGGTTGTAGTTTGCGAAGGCACGGCCGCGATAGTATTAACGAGCAGTGCAGGTGCAGGGAACCAATGGTATAAAGATGGCAGCCCGATAGGAGGCGCTACCTTAACGACATTAACTATTGTAACATCTCCGGCTCGCAGCGGCAGCTATACGGTTATCTCAACAGTGAGCTGTGCATCCTTAGTATCAGCCGCGACTAGTGTAACGATTAACGCCTTACCATTAATTACTCCGGTAGCTACTCCGGCCAC
>JBBSBG010000021.1:0-18004 GCA_038251495.1 Cytophagales bacterium | reverse complement strand
GTAAATCGGATTGTTTCGGCTAATGCGTTTTCTCTTTTGTTGGTCGGAACCATATAGGCAACATCCAACCCAAAACGCTGATAGCGAAATCCAACACCCGCAGTCAGGTATTTTCTATTCCCTTTGTCAAAAGCTTCATTGAAATATCCTAATCTTCCAGCAAAGGTATTATCATACCAATATTCGGTGCCGATTGAAGTCATAACCTCTCTTACCTCTTCTCTAAAACCCCCGCGTGCATCGGTAAATGATCCAAAGATTCCGCTTAATAGCGGAGTAGAATTATCTCTTGGTGGGCTTGGCACTAAAAGTTTATTAAAGTCTAAGGCAAAGGTTAGTTTATTCTTTGGGTCCAGCTCTAATGTGTAGGCACCGCCCATCCTTAAGTTAGTCGGAATGAAATCTCTGTTGTTGGCGTCAGAGTATGAAATTTTTGCACCTAAATTAGTTATAGCTGCACCGAGTGATAACGAATTGTTATTAGATACAAATGGTTTGGTGTAATAAATTCCTAAGTCAACAGCTACGGAGTTACCTGGTCTGGCATCAATGTTTCCAGTTGTTAACGCACCTGTAAGGTTCGAATGAATATAGCGCAGTGCACCTCCTATTGATAATTGCTCTGTTAGCAATCTTGAATAGGTAACGTCAAATGCAAATTCTCGTGGGTTAAATCTTCCAAGGTCTTCATTACTCACTCCCTTAAATTGAATCTCGCCCAAATCAAAATATTTCATTGAGGCAGCAACTGTTTGCTCGCGACCAATCTTATAAAATCCCGAAAGGTAAAACACATACATGTCGTTGATTATTTTCCCTAACCAGGGTGTGTATGATGCCGAAACACCGTGACCCAACCCATTATCTATAAAAGCAAGTTTTGCTGAGTTCCAATACGCAGAGTTTACATCGGCAGAGGTTGCTACCCCTGCATCACCCATACCTGCAGCACGAGCATCAGGCGTGATCGTTAGAAAAGGAACTGCTGTAGTTATTATCCTATTGGTAGTGTCCTGACCAATCAATATGCCTGGATTTGTCTGAGCTATTGAGAAAAAAGGAGCGGATAAAAGAGTGATTGCTATAGGTATACTTAACCTCTTCATAGTCAAATTTCTAATCGGTAAAGGTAGTTTAATTCAGGATAATTAACTTAGTAAACTGCTCATTTTTCGAGCCATCAAGTAATGAACGAACGGAAACCTTACCCACGTATATCCCATTGCTAAATTTTGTTCCGTTAGTCGATTTTCCATCCCAATCGGCCAAAGTAACCCTATATTGGCTATTGGGTATTTCATAAGTTCGGTTCAAAAGCACATTGCCAACCATATCATAAATTGTTACAAAAGCTTCTAAATCTTCACCCGGCCGCGTATGCGTGAACTCCCAGGTAGTAGATTCTGAAAACGGATTTGGGTAGTTGGTGAAGGCCTCAATTTGAATTTGGACGCCATCGGTAACTACAAAATCCACGGTGTTTGTTTTCCGGTTGTTATATGTGTCGGAGGCTGATAAAGTAAGCGTATGTTTTCCTTTTTCGAGCCCGTCCAAAGGAAAGGCAAGGGCTCCTTTTTTATAGGTATTGGCATTTGCCGAATAGTAATCATTTAGAATAAAAATTTGACCGTCATCTATTGAAGCTGTTATTTCATTACCTGAAGGATTTGACGAAATATTTATTCCACTGTCATCAGCCAGTTGAGCAATGATTTGTGTGTTGGATCCTACTACGCCTCCGGCAATAAAAGTTGTGTCGCCTAAGAACAATTGAATAACTGGCGGAGTTGTGTCAACAGCTGCCAAAGACTCCGTACCTCCAATCATATTCAAAGAACTTCCGTTGGCAAGCTCACCGGCTTTAGTTGAGGCAAAGGCTGTAAGTTTTCCAGTAACAAATTCGGTTGAGATATTTTTTGGCATAATGAATTCCATCTCGAAAGAGCCTTGTTTAACGATTGACTTGCCACGGAAAAGTGAATTGGATCGGGTTGCATAATTGAATGGTGGATTTTCATCACCCTTGGTAACGGCATTAATTTCTTTATCGAAAAGTGTGAGCGAGATGTCTCCATTGAAATTGGTTTGGGTTACAGCTTCTTTTTCAATATGGCCAGTAACTGTCACTGTAGATAGTGCTTTTAACTCCAATGATCCACCACTTGTTATAACCTCATCAAAAACGATTTCATTTTCCGCAAGCGCTAACGTCATGGAGGGATCGCCCAGTAGGGAAAAATTTCTGTTTGCCACTCCACTGGTACTATTATTTTTTGTCTCACGGAAAACAGCACCTAATGATTTGTACTTATTGTTTTCTTTCGAAAGTAGGGATTCGTAAAATGCTTTGTTGAGTGTAAAGTTTGTGCTGGAATTTACCGGGCGGGTACTGGTGACAATTCCGATGCCACCACCTTTTTTTTGTAGCAAGGTTAGCTCACCACTGGTAATTAGAAAAGGATCATCGTGCCGGCCAAACTCGCAAGTAGCCGTAACAAAAAGCGGATAACGCGGACCATTGCGCCAACTTTTAATAAGGGCTTCGTCAAGGATTCGTTCATCCATCCACACACGCTCAGAGCCGTGGCCTGTATAGTTTACAATTAACGGAGTTTTTCTAATGGCCAAGTCAAGAGCTTTGTTTGCTTCAGGACTTGACTGATTGCCGCTATTTTGCTGTGTTATTTGATCGAATGAATCGAGGAAAAATTTGCGAGTTGTGTAATTTGGATTTAGCAACTCAATCGAGTTTGCTAACTGATCGGCTTGTGAGTTGTGAATATTGTTATCACCATCATCGGCCACGAAAAGTATTTCATTTTGCCATACACCAAATGTTGACGGATTTGTTTCGTATTCAATTATTTTATCAACAATAATTTTTGCTTCTTCTAAATTCTTGATGGGTAATCTTCCAATGCCAATATCCATCGTGTGATTTTGTGCTGGTTTTTCTCTCCATTCTCCTTCATCGGATTCCATAAATGTTAAGTAATCGTCAGAAGCATAGGTTTCAAGCGGACTTAACGAGTTACGGGATTCATAAATAGGAACGTAATTAGTATTGCCTAACACCCTATTTTTATAATCGTAAGAACCGCGACCGAAGATCAAAACGTTTTTTAAAGGACTAGCTGTTTGCGAATACAGACCCCTTATAAAGTCGCGTAAAGCAGTAACATCTTGTTTGCCACCGCTATACTCGTTGTAGATTTGATTTGTGGTTACTACAGCAACGCTAATACTTGATTTATTTTGACGGTGTTTAACTAATCGTTGTGCTTCACTCAGAAAATCAGGATGTGTAATTATAAGAAGCTCTGGTGCGCTAATGCTTCCTAATGCTTGATTAGGAAGAGGGCTCTCAAAAACCGGAGCCTTAAGATTGCTTGAATTAAATACAGCAAAAGTTTTTAATGTTTGTGAGTTTGTAGAAAAAGTAATTTTGTTATTGATGTTGGCGAATTGCTGATTAACTGCTAGAAACGGATCGCTAACATCCCAAATAAAAGTATTCGCATTCATAGATTCAACTTCAAAAGTCGAAACGGAATTTGATAAACTGGATGGCGAACGGAATATGGTTTGGTCGCCATACAATGCCAATTTTCTTTTGATTGTCATGATTATAAAATCAAGATAGCCGACCGACAAGCCCGAACTGCCTTTTGTGAATTGATATTTAATGTCCTGATTACTTCGGCTTGGTGCGCCTACTGTATTGGAATTTATAACTACCGTGTCGGCTTTTATAATGCCTTTGATACCATAGCGTGTGTTGGGAATAGGCGCTATTTGTTGTGTTAACACTGGATTATTGTTGATTGAAACTTGAAATGAAGAGTTTGTGATTGATTGTGCCATCACGTGCGAGACCAACCGAATTTCAGAATTTTCAATTACCCCCGAAATATCAAACCGAATCGTAGCTTCTTTGTTTGAATCAAATTGTTCGCCAAACCAATGGCGACCCGACTTAAGGATATTGTATTTATCGGTTTCGTAATACCCAATGTCTTCGTATTGGGATATTACCGGAAAAGTTCCAGCTATATTTTCAAGAGAATTAATTCTTACACTTGATTCTGTATTTATAGTTAAGAAATAAAAATTCTTATCCGAGTATAAATTATTCTCGTATTCAAACACCTGCTTCTGAATATTATATTCATAGGAGTCTGGGCCTTGTCCATAAAATAATATGTAATCGTTGGAGTTAAACTTACCGTCCAATTCGCCTACTACTTGAATAGCGATTTGTGACAAGGTGTTTCTTGTTGGGGCATCATTCGCCTGAGGCAGCATACCATTTTGTGCAGTGTAAATTTTTATGTTGCGCGGATCAATTTGATCTGGATTTATGCCTGCACTCTTCAAGAGGTTGTAATCTATTTTTACTACACCATCGCTGGTTACAGAAAACTTATACCAATTTCCTGACCCCAATATTTGTGGCTCTTGTGCTGATAAATCAAATTGAATTACCAGTAAAACAAGTATGCTCAGTATTTTGAAAAATTTCCGCAAGGATCGAATCATTTTAACCTACCCACCTTAATGCCTTACTCACCAACGAAAAGAGAATATAGAAAAGTATAATAAAGGGTAAAGCTGCTTTCCCCATCAAGATGATCAGTAATACGGCTACTGGAAGAAAAGTAAACCTTGCCTTGTTATCTGCCCATGAAAAATTTTTGAATTTGAATGCAATCATATCGATGCGGGAGACCATCAGTAATGAAAACACGAGTGTTATTAGAATTAAAACCCAATCCTGCTGCACCCAGTCGTTTAATGAGGCGGGTAAAAAAACGAGAGAAGTAATGAATACTGTATTAGCCGGAGTGTTCAATCCCTTGAAAGAATCGTGTTGGGTTTCGTCTACATTGAAGACAGCCAAACGCAAAGCTGAAAAAACAGCTATTAGAAAAGCGAAATATGGGAGCCACTCATTTGAAGTTGCGGCACCAATCATTTTATACATCACCAAGGATGGTAGTATTCCAAACGTAACTACGTCTGCAAGTGAATCCAGTTCTTTACCAGTGGGCGATGACACTTTAAGTAAACGTGCGGCAAAGCCATCAAAGAAATCAAACACCCCACCTGCCCACACAAAATAAGCGGCTGGTGCAGCGCGGTTCTCTAAGCAAAACACAATGCCAATACATCCACATAAAAGATTGCAGCAGGTAAGAAAATTAGGGATATATCGAGTCATGTTTTTAAGAACGTAATGAAAGCGCACAATACGGGTTCGATACTTTTTCTTCACCCACGGTTGTTGGATTTCCGTGGCCGGGATATACAACAACCTCATCAGGTAGCGTGAATACTTTTTTGCGAATACTTTCAATCAATGTTTTATGGTCGCCACCTGGTAAATCAGTTCTACCAATGCTTCGTTCAAACAGAACATCGCCACTTAATAGCGACTTGGATTCAGCATGATAGAAACCAACATGGCCTGGTGCATGCCCGGGCAAAAAAAGAATACTCAGTTTTGTTGTGCCAAATGAAATCTCTTCGCCTTCTTTAATAAACTGATCGGGTGTAGCTTCGCGATACATGGCGAAGCCATACGATGGAGCATAGGCTTTTACGGCTTTTAAAACAGGCTCTTCGTTAGCGTGAATTAAAAACGGGACATTATATTTCTCTTTTACAAAATCATTGCCTAGCACATGATCAATATGACAATGCGTGTTGAGCAAGTATTTTATTTTTAGGTCTTTGCTCTCAATGAACTTTGCCAGTTCTGATTTTTCTTCAGGCTCGTAGCATCCAGGATCGATAATGACCCCGGCACCGGTTTCATCATAGACAACATAGGTATTTTCACTAAACGGATTGAATGTAAAAGCTTGAATCTGAATCATAATGGAATTGCAAAAGTACAAAACTGACGGCTTATGGGAAATGCAAGCCCACCTTTCTCATCTTACTTTGATGTGTGTATTTTTGTTCTTTCAATTAGATTATTATCCCTATTCAATCTTTCGATTACATACTTGTTGGCCAAGGTCTTGCTGGCTCCTGCTTAGCGTTGCGATTGCTGGAAGAAGGCAAACGCATTTTGGTCTTTGATGAACCAACTCAAAATAGGAGTTCTTCCATTGCTGCCGGACTGTTTAATCCGATAACCGGGAAATTAATGACCCGCACCTGGATGGCGGATAAATTATTTGATCAACTTCATAAGTTTTATAAATCGGCAGAGCAAAAACTTCAGCATCGATTTTTCTATCCGCAACCTATGTATCGCCCTTTTTTATCTGTTGAAGATCAAAATCAATGGATGGGTTTGAGCTCGGATGCTGCCATGAATCCTTATGTTGAGAAAGTTTTTACTGAAAGTAAATATGGCCATCAGGTGCATGATGTATTTGGGGGCATACTTCTGAAGCAGTGCGGGTTTCTTGATGTAAAAGAATTTATGAAGGCTGCTCGCACCTATCTGCAGACAAACCAATCATTCATTTCTGATCATTTTGATGAAACTCAATTAAAAATTAATTCGGAGGGTGTCACGTACAAACAATATCGAGCGGAAAAATTAATTTTTTGCAATGGAGTTAACGTTTTAAATAATGAGCTATTTAAAAACTTGCCAATTCGGTTATTAAAAGGTGAAACTTTGATGATAGAATTGGAGGCTACACCTGAACTCATTTTCAATAGGGGTGTTTATATGGTGCCAATGGGGGAGAAGAATCACTATCGGGTGGGTGCAACTTACGAAACAAAGAATTTATCGCGGTCAGCTACTGAGGTGGGTCGTATGGAGTTAGAGCAAAAACTGAAAGCATTAATAAAGATGCCCTATAAAATTATCTCTCAAGATTGGGGTTTTAGGCCTACTACGCCCGACCGCAAACCCATTTTGGGGGAGCATCCAGATTCAAAAAATGTTATTATTTTTAACGGATTAGGTACAAAGGGAGTGAGTCTGGCTCCATATTTTTCTGCTCAATTAGTAAATTGGCTTTTAAGTAAAGGTGAAATTCAGCCAGAAGTCAATATTAAAAGGTTTAAATCGTTATCTTCGAAATCCAGTGAGGAAGTATGAGCGGAATGTTTCGGTTTTTGGCAATTATATTAGTTTTAATCTCGGTTAGTTCAGATATTCTGGCACAACGTGCTGAGGAAACGTTTGGTAAAAACCGTATTCAATACAAGAATTTTCAGTGGAATTACCTTAGCTCCGAAAATTTTGATGTTTACTATTATGACAACCGAAAAACGGTTGCTCAGGAGTCCCTTGAATATCTCGAAAATGAGTTTGATCGGATAACTGATTTAATAGGCTGGTATCCACAGAATAAAACAAAGGTTTTTCTATACAATTCTGTTACCGATTTGCAGCAAAGCAATATTGGCCTTAACAGCAACCCATTTAGCTCGGGTGGTGAAACAGAGTTTATTAAGCCTTATGTTGAGATTGCCCACCCCGGTACACTTCAAGAATTTAAAGAGGAATTAATTTTCAAGTTTTCGGATCTCATGCTTAACGAAATGATGTTTGGCGGAAACCTGAAAGACATGTTTCAGAATGCGGTTTTCCTAAACTTGCCCGATTGGTTTGTGGGTGGAGCTTCGCTTTATGTGGCCAAAGGCTGGAATGAAGAGATGGATGACTTTACCCGGCAATTGGTTGCCAGTAAAAAAGTAAGCAAAGCACTTAAACTTACGGGCAATGATGCAGCATTGGTTGGTCAGTCCGTTTGGAATTTT
Organism: Cytophagales bacterium; assembly: GCA_038251495.1. Lineage (GTDB taxonomy): Bacteria > Bacteroidota > Bacteroidia > Cytophagales > Cyclobacteriaceae > ELB16-189. The sequence goes on along the minus strand of JBBSBG010000021.1, from coordinate 10,270 downwards.
ATTGTAGAGAAATATGGTAAGAGTAGCATCAACAATATCCTTAACTATACCCGCATAATTCGTAACGAAGAGAAGAGTGTACTCATCACGTTAGGAGTTCCGTTCAAACAATTGATGACTGAATGGAAAAATTATTATTCTTCTATGGCAACAAAAGTTTCGCAGAGCTACATAGCGCCTTCTGATTCATCATTATTTAGTCCTAAACATAGAAAGTCCGTTGTCTACACAACCGTAAAAATTAGTCCTGATGGTAAAAAAGTTGCGTATGCGGAAAATGACCGCGGCAAATTTACTGTGCGGGTAAAGTCTCTTGAAAATGGAAGAGAGACAGTAATCCTGAATGGTGGTAATAAAGTAATCAAGCAAAACGTAGACTACACCATACCTTTATTAAGTTGGTCAGATGCAAATACCCTTGGCGTGATTGGTGTTAAGGATGGCCAATATGTTTTTTGGCTTTATGATCTTGTAACCAAAAGTAAATTACCACGCGAGTTAGATCAGTTTAGTAATATTCGAAGTTTTAATTTTTCCGGTAATGGAAGGCTTGCGGTATTGAGTGCGGACCTGGCAGGCCAAAACGACTTATTTTTGATTAGCAGCCGCAGAGATAGAACTCGAAGACTAACGAATGATTTGTTCGATGACCTTGACCCCGGGTTCATCCCTAATAGTAACACAATTGTATTTAGTTCAAATCGAACAACCGATTCTGTTTCTACGAAAGTAAGTGCGTATTCAAAACTTGCATCAACCTATAATCTTTTTCTTTTTAATCTTGATACAACTACGGTAGAAGTAACACGATTAACAAACACGGTAAGTAAAGACGTTCATCCTAAGGCATTTGATCTTGATAATTTTTATTATTTAAGTGACCAGCGTGGCATAGTCAATTTATTTAAATTCAATCGAACTACAGGTATCTATTCGCAGATCACGAATTTCAATTCAAGTATTAAAGATTTCGATCTTGATTTTTATAATCGTTCCTTGGCTTTGGTTATGTCTAAGAATTTAAGTGAAGATATTTTTATTGTCGATAAATTTAATTTTGATCGACAGATTTTTACTCCTGCATCACGAAGAAAGGAAGTACAGCAAGCGAAAGTTATTTCTGAAAAACGAAAGCAGGAACAACCCGTAAAAAGTATGTCCATTAAGGATTTGATCAATTCCCGGCTAAAAGAAAAGCAGGATACATCAAGCCAATGGAAACCACAGCCAACACCGGTAAGGAAAGATTCTATTCAAGCTAAACCGGGGGAAATCAATACCGATGACTATCAATTTGATGTACCCGCAAAACCTGATACCCTAAAACCAGTAACACCTGCTGGTAAGCCATTGAATACAGATGATTATGTTTTTGAAGATGAAGTGGTAAAAGCCAAGCAGCCAACCGAGACATTTTTAACCCGCTATATGAAAGCGCGAGAGTCTACTCGTGTAGCAGGTCCTTTTGCTTATGCGCCTAAATTCAGCTATGAAAATGTACTCACTAATTTTTTGATTGATCCGTTGCGTGGGTTTAGTATGAAAGTGGAAACGCAGATGAACGATATTCTTGAAAACTATAGAATACTGGGTGGTTTACAAACTGCATTTGATTTTAAGAGTGGCGATGTTTATGGCGAGTTTCAATATCTACCAAAAAGGGTTGACTTTAGTGTGAGATTTGATCGTAAGGTTATTTTTTGGGAAACCCCGCAAGAAGGCTTTGCTCAAATAGAGCAACAGAAATACTCGTTTCAGAAAATTGAGGTTGGAGCTTCTCTTCCGTTATCAGTTCGCACCCGAATTTCGTTAAAACCATTTGGCGGTTATACCATGTTTGTAGATCGAGGCTTGCTTCAGCCGCAAGCCTCGGGCCCTACTTTCCTTCCTTCACAGCAGCAATTTTACGCAGGAGCCAAGGCAGAATTGGTTTATGATAACTCACTCTCAACGGGCATGAATATTATAGAAGGGACTCGTGGAAAGTTTAGCGCCATTCACTACGAGGCAGTGGGAAATAATCAGAAAAGTTTCTCACAGATTTCTTTGGATGTGAGACACTACCAGAAAATTTATCATGAGATTATTTTTGCTGTGCGCGGATTTACCGGAACATTTTTAGGCAACTCGCCTAAAAAATATTTGTTAGGGGGTATGGATAACTGGCTTGGCAATCGGTTAAATTATGAGGGGCTGCAAAATCCGCTTGTAAGTAAAGTAGGAACATACAATGAAAATTTGCTGCTTTCTGAATTTGCTACAAACTTGCGTGGGTTCGATTATGCAACGCTATATGGAAGTAGTGTGGCTATGGCGAATGCCGAGTTGCGCATACCACTAATACGGGCGCTGTCAAACGGGCCAATCACCTCAAATTTCTTTCGCAACCTCCAATTCACTGCATTCTATGATATTGGAACTAGTTGGACTGGAGCAGTTCCATTCAATACAGAGAATAGCGTGCGCAAGCGGGTTGTGCCTGAGGATATTTCCGGAAGTCCTTTTGTAATAGAGTTGAATGAATACCTAAATCCTTGGTTGTTTAGTTATGGTTTAGGCTTGCGTACCATGATGCTTGGTTACTACGTGAAGTTTGATCTAGCTTGGCCAGTAGAAAATTACACCGTTAAAAATCCAAGATTGTCGGTTACACTCGGATTTGACTTTTGATAATCAAATTCGGTTATGTAAAAAATAGATACCTTAGCAGGTAACTTATTGTCCATTTTTAATTCAAATCATGATTAAATCAATGACTGGCTATGGCCAGGTATCGGCAGGTTCAGGTGATGGAACTATTTCAATTGAAGTAAAAAGTCTGAATTCTAAATTTCTAGACTTAAGTTTAAGACTTCCCAAAAAATTTATTGAAAAAGAACTGGAAGTTCGAAACCTTATAACTGATAAACTTGAAAGAGGAAAGGTCTCTATAAGCATTGAATTTCAATCGGGTGCTAAGCAAGAGATGCGGCAGCAATACAATGAAGATTTGTTCGCCACTTATTTTAATGAATTGAAAAAATTGGCAGATAAAGTTGGGGCAGGTCATGATTCACTATTTCAATTGGCACTCAGTTCACCCGATGTTGTTCAGGCAAACGGAAAAGAAGAGCTGGATCCGGCAGAGTGGGAAGGAGTTAGGTTAATGCTTATTGATGCAATTAATAAATGTGATCACTTTCGAGCCGAAGAAGGTAAATCATTAGAGGATAAACTAGGAAGTTACATAGAGAGCATACGCAATGGATTGTTGGAAGTAGAAAAAATTGATCCTACCCGAATTGAAAAAGTGCGCAATCGGATAAAAGGAAATATCACTGATTTTTTTGGGAGTGAGGGCTTTGATGCCAACCGCCTCGAGCAGGAGATTATTTTTTTTATCGAGAAGTTGGACATCCATGAAGAGCGTGTGCGGTTAAAAACACACCTCGATTATTTTTTGAAAGGCATGAGTGAAAAGCAATCGAATGGTAAAAAGCTAGGATTTATTTCGCAGGAAATTGGCCGTGAGATAAACACCATTGGTAGCAAAGCCAACGATGCAGAAATGCAAAAACATGTTGTGATGATGAAGGAAGAACTGGAAAAGATAAAAGAACAATTAAGCAATGTTTTATAAGAAACGTTAAGACTAACTTTCTATACATCAACCTAAACAAAATACCTATGCAAAAATTATTTAATTATGCAGCAGTAGCGATTATCGGACTGCTGTCAGTTGCCTGCTCTAAGCCTGCACAACAAGAAACTACAAGTGATGAATCAACCCCGAATATGTTAACCGAAGCAGAAAAATCGGCTGGCTGGCAATTGCTTTTTGATGGCAGTACATTGGATGGCTGGAAGCGCTACAATCGTGACACGATTGGCCCATTATGGTCAGTTAAAGAGGGTGCAATTATTTGTGATGGTACCGGCTTTGGTGAGGGTTCGGGCGATATAGGCGGCTCGCTTATGACAACTCAGTCTTTTGGAAATTTTGAATTGACTGCCGAATGGAAAATTAGCCCCGGTGGTAATAGCGGAATTTTATATCATGTGGTCGAAGGTGCGGATTTAGGTGCTGATTATCACACAGGGCCTGAGTATCAGGTGATGGATGATGATGGTTGGCAGGGAGGCGAATTGATGCCGGCACAAAAAGTGGGATCTAACTATGACATGTTTAATGCACCCACCACAAAGAAAGTAATGCCGGTAGGTGAGTGGAATACATCGAAAATAGTTTATAACAATGGCCATGTTGAGCATTGGCTTAATGGCGAGAAGACAGTAGAGTTTGAAGAAGGAAGTGAGGAGTACATTCAACGCTATCAAAAAAGTAAGTGGGTTGATTTTCCTTCCTGGAACAAATTCAAATCGGGTGCTATCTCTTTACAGGACCATGGAGCACCTGTTTATTTTCGATCTATTAAAATCAAATCTTTGTAGAAAATTTAAGAAGCTATTAGATCTTAGTGGTGGTCATTTTTGGCCACCATTTTTTATTTAACCGATTCTAAAAGTAATTTTACAAATCCATCCAACGACTCGTTTTCAATCCAACGCACAACGGCAACAACATCATTTTCTCTATCCACATACACCATATTAGTACCATTGCCAATATGCGCAAATGCCGAAGCGGGCGCACTGGGAAGATATTTTTTATCAGTATTTAAAAACCAATTCATAAAACCATAAGTAGGTTGTGCGGCAGTCGGGGTATGGGACCAAGCCATCCACTGCGGTGAGAGCAATTGTTTGGTATTCCATTTTCCTTGTCGTAGTGTTAGGTAACCATACCGAGCCATATCATAAGCGTGAATGATCATGCCTCCACCCCAGTGACCACCGCCACTTACCGATTGCATGATAGTTCCATCCATTACAATCCATGAGTTATCATACCCATACCACCGCCAAGTGCTGGAAGCATTTATCTCATCCATTATGTTCTCCTTCAAAACTTGTGGCAAGGGTTTGCGCCAAACATTTAGCGCAGCTAAGGCTAAGGCATTTACTCTTGTATCATTATATTCATAAACGGAACCAGAAGGACTTCTTTTTATAGTTAGCCATTCTGATGGTTTAGAGCTCGGCCTATCGGCCCAGTCAGGTTTGCCCCAAAGAGTTCCTTCCCAGTCGCTTGTTTGGCGAAGCATATCATTCCATGTAATAGTTTTGTTGTGCGGGGTATTAAACAGCTCTAACATTTGCGGCTTCCCAAATCGATCGGCTTTGTTACTAACTTCAATTGGTTTATAAACTTCTATCGGAGCCATGTATTTGTAAACTGAATCGTAAATATTTTGGATTAGACCCCGGTCGTATGCTAGCCCAATAGTGGCTGAAAGAAAACTTTTGGTTACACTGTGGGTCATGTCAGGCCTCAAAGGCTCACCCCATTCGGCAATTACAAACCCATTTTTAATAATGATGCCGGTGGCAGCGCCCCGGTCTTTCATTGGTCCAATAGCATCACCAAACGGTTCCCGCCCAAAAGTCTGATAATGATTTTGTTCCATGCTTCTTGAATTCTTTGATTCATGTTCGATGGCAAAATCGATAGCAAGTTTTAACTTAGTTGCATCAACACCTGTTTCTTCGGGTTGCTTATGTACCCAATCCTTATCGGGATAATAATATGTTGGGGCTGAATTTTTTTTCTTCTGTGCAATACTTGGCGCGCTAGCGAATAATATTAATAGTGCGATTTTAAACGTTAATTTCATTCTGTATAATTATTTAGGCAAGATATTAAATGTATCTATGTGGCTTCGTTAATAATCATAATTTTACTTATATATTTCGTGGTGGAATTAATTTTTTTTGCCTTCTTGATGGTTGTTAATAAACCGGAGACACATCAATGAGTTTAGTTATTAGAATTTTTCACGACTAATTCATTGATTAGTTTTTAATCCTATCTAAATTATTTTAATTCGCGCCACTAAATTATTTCATGGAAAAGAATATTCTAAAAATCGCTGTCGAAGTTAAGTTAAAACCAGAACAGGTTCAATGTGTTGTTGAGTTGTTGGAGGGTGGAGCTACCATTCCATTTATTGCCCGCTATCGAAAAGAAATGACTGGAAGCCTTAATGAAGTTGTACTTGCTACAATTAGGGACAGGCATGAACAATTAGCTGAATTGGATAAGCGAAAGGGAGCTATTCTAAAGTCTATTGAAAAGCAAGAAAAGTTAACACCTGCTTTAGCGAAGGCGATTGAGCAAGCTGAGACTTTAAATGAATTAGAAGATATTTATTTGCCCTACAAACCAAAGCGAAAAACCCGCGCAAGTATTGCCAGAGAGAAAGGATTGGAGCCTCTTGCTATTACCATATTTGAACAGTCTAAAATCGATTTAGATAAAAATGCATCTCACTATGTTGATGCAGAGAAAGGTGTAGCCAACGTAGAGGAGGCTTTGGATGGCGCACGTGATATTATAGCTGAATGGATAAATGAAAATCAGGAAGCCCGACAAAAAGTGCGCGAATTATTTTGGCAAGAAGGCGTTGTGCAAGCTTCTGTAATTAAATCAAAAGCTGAGAGCGATGAAGCTCAGAAGTTTAAAGATTATTTTAATTGGAAAGAACCAATTAAAAAGGCGCCATCGCACCGATTACTTGCAATGCGCAGGGCTGAGAAGGAAGGGTTCATTACATTGGATATTGAGCCGACCGAAGAACAAGTAATTCAAACTCTTGAAAAACAATTTGTTAAATCTGATTCCTCGACATCAGAGCAAGTGAGTTTAGCCGTTAAGGATTGTTACAAGCGCTTACTAAAGCCATCGCTAGAAACGGAAGTTCGGGTAGAATCAAAGCTGAAGGCAGATGTTGATGCTATTCAAGTATTTGCAGCAAATCTAAAAAAATTATTGCTCTCATCTCCGTTGGGACAAAAGCGAGTGCTTGCACTCGATCCTGGTTTTCGCACCGGCACAAAATTAGTTTGCCTTGACGAGCAAGGTGCTCTTTTATTTAATACTGTAATCTATCCAAACGAACCCCAACGACAAACCACACAATCGGCAACTATTGTATTAGGTTTGTGCGATCGGTTTAAGATTGATGCCATCGCTATTGGCAATGGCACAGCAAGTCGTGAAACGGAAGCATTTGTGAAATCAATTGGCTTACCAAAAGAGATTTTAGTTGTGATGGTAAATGAAAGTGGCGCTTCTGTTTATTCAGCCTCCGAAGTTGCCCGTGAAGAATTTCCTGACTACGATATTACTGTGCGAGGTGCTGTATCTATCGGTAGGAGATTAACAGACCCTTTGGCAGAGTTAGTTAAGATTGATCCAAAGTCTATTGGCGTTGGACAATACCAACATGATGTGGATCAGGTAAAATTGAAAGCAGGGTTGGATGATGTCGTTATGAGTTGTGTAAACTCCGTAGGCGTGGAGGTGAACACAGCAAGTAAAGAGTTGCTAGCCTATGTTTCAGGGCTTGGGCCTCAATTGGCGAAAAGTATTGTTGAATTTCGAAATCAGCATGGAGCTTTTTCAGATCGTGAATCGTTGCGCAAAGTCCCACGTCTGGGTGATAAAGCATTTGAACAATGTGCGGGTTTTCTCCGGATCAGAGATTCAAAAAATCCACTTGATGCTAGTGCCGTGCATCCCGAACGTTATGATCTTGTGAAAAAATTTGCAAGCGATCTTAATTGCACGGTTAAAGATTTGATGACGAGCGCAGAGTTAAGAAAGAAATTGGATCTTAAAAAGTATGTTACGGACACCGTTGGCTTACCAACGTTAACCGATATTCTTTCGGAACTTGAAAAGCCAGGTCGCGACCCACGCGATAAATTTGAAGTCTTTTCATTTGAAGAAGGTGTGCATGAAATCAAAGATTTGAAAATTGGAATGAGTCTTCCGGGTATTGTGACTAACGTAACCAATTTTGGAGCCTTTGTCGATGTGGGTGTTCATCAAGATGGACTTGTTCATATTAGTCATTTGAGCGATCGTTTCGTAAAAGATCCAAATGAAGTAGTGGCGGTGCAGCAAAAGGTAAGAGTAACAATTTTGGAAGTAGATGTTCCGCGTAAGCGAATAGCATTATCGTTGAAGAGTGATCCATTTGGAAAATCTACACCTATTCAAAATACAACTAAGCAAGAACGGACTCCTAAGCCAAAGCCTCCGGTAAAAGCAGTTGAATCAATGGAAGACAAACTGGCACAACTTAGGGATAAGTTTAAGCGATAATCGAATAAGTTATAATGTTCTATTAGATTTTATTAGTTTAGTTTTTTTAAACTCCTTATAAATTTAAGAATTAGATATGCCATTAGTAATATTTATTTCAGTTGCTATTGCTATTATATTAATACTGAGTCGTTTAAAAAAATCAAAGAGTCAGACAACAAATCCTAAAAGTCAACCAAAGGCAGATCAAGTTGCAGGAAGTAAAGACTATGCTGGTGTTACAGGAAATATAAAATGGACGCTAACCTCTTCAGTTTGGTATGAGGATATAGGGCGATCAAGTTCAAAGGTGCTTAGCAGATCTTGGAGCAGTAAATCTGTTTGGCAAACGGATGCCATAAAATTACCAGTCGGTAAATTTATTATGGTAATGTCTATACCTGGAGAAGTAAAGACGAGTGATACTAAGCGTGGAGGGTTTGTAAATAGCATGATCAATATGGCAGCAGAGGTAGCGCTTGACGTTTATGTTGGTGGTTATTTTGGTAATGAATATAAATCGCTGGTAAGTATTGGTGAAGACGGTGTTAAGATAAAGCGCGATGAGTTGAAGGACTTTATGATTTTGACCAATGTGGAACCGTTAGCGGAAAAATATTTTGATGAAGCAACCGTAGCGACAATAGCAAGTTGGAAGAAAATGGATACAGGCTTTCTACAAGAAAATAAAGTTGATCAGTTTGGATTATTATTTTCTCCGGATGGAGTTATACTTTCGTGCATGGCTAATATGGACTCCGAAAGCGAAATAAAAATGTTTTCTGATTTCGGATCGGTGCTGGCTACTAAAATGATTCAAACCCACGAGGCATAAAAAAAGTTGAATGATTGCATTCAACTTTTTTCTTTCGCTCTAAGAAAGAATTATTTCCCTTCGGAAACTTCTTCTTCAACTTTATTGTCTTTAGCCATTTCCTCAATTAACGAATCATACTTTTGCTTTAGCACAGCATCCGATACAAGTGCTTTTTTTACTTTATTGTAGGTAGCAGCACCCAAATAATCTTTAGCAAGACTTTGGAATGCCTGATTGATTTTAAGGGTTTCAGTCTTCTTTTTCTCGGCTACTTCTTTCATAAATGCAATTTCTTCTGGAGTTGCAGCAGCTTCTGCGAGCTTAGCTTCATTTGAAACTATTTTTGAAAGTTCATTATAGCGTGCGCCTGTCATTACTTCCGACTCCTTAACCATTGTATTGAGTGTAGCTTGAACTTCAATGCTCATTTCGGTGACGGAATCCATTACCGTAGCGTACTTCGTTAACTCTTCTTCACTAACTGCTGCATCTTGCGAATAGGAAGTAATTACCATTAAACTAAAAATAGTACTTAAAAAAAATTTTGCTCTCATATTTATTTAGGTTTGATTTCAACTTGCACAAGTTCTTCAATATAAGGATTTTACCTCGCAATATCCAATAATAATTGCTAAAATATGAAACCAATTATATGAAAGGAATCAGCACTAACAATTAGTATTGTGATTTTATCTCTGCTTTAAATTTTAGTGCGATCTTTTTTTCGTGTTTAAGTAGAAGAGTGTGCTCGTCTATAACAAACTCGTTTGCATTATCGAGCGCTTGCAAATAGCCAGTTTCAATTTCCATTGTTTCCTGACAAAACATTCGAGTAGCAATTATTTTGAAAGTTATTTTCTTTCCAGATAGTGTGTATTGCCCGGCTAATTGATTGCACCCACCAAAACCTGAAATTTTATTTCCATCAGGATTCAATTGAATGAATGGTGCCTTTGGGCTGTCGGCTAAAGCCATTCCATTAATCTCGGTAAGCACCCAATAGGTATTTTCAAGCGATCGTTCTTTGGACACACCTATCAGCTCACCAATTTTATTAGATGGCCTACAGGATAGCAATGAAATAAATAATAGCACTAATAGCGTTCTCATATTGTTATAGTTTGTTACAATTTAAATAGTTCTAAAAATTCTTTTTTCTTCGTGGGCGACACCTCAAGCTCCATGTTATTTTTCATGGTAACATAGCCACCTTTTCCTTTCGAGTATCGAATGACAAAATCAGGATTGATGAGATACGATCGGTG
>JBBSBG010000020.1:0-18121 GCA_038251495.1 Cytophagales bacterium | reverse complement strand
AACTCTCTTGGAAGTTCCAACACTTATTCGCCCCTACTTCATGCTAATTGGAATGGGTTCACGCTGACTGATCTGGTATTTCCAACATTTCTTTTTGTAGTGGGCAACTCAATGAGTTTTAGCCAGGCGAAGTACGAAACGCAGGGTAATTTTCTTAAAAAAGTTTTTAAACGTGCTGCCATAATTTTCCTTTTGGGATATCTAATGTATTGGTTTCCCTTTGTGGATGTAAATGAAAGCGGCTGGTTTTTGAAACCGATAAGTGAGACGCGAATTTTTGGAGTGCTGCAAAGAATTGCACTTTGTTATTTGTTTGCCTCCCTTATCATTCATTATTTTAAAATCCAGGGCGCACTGATTTTTAGTTTGGTTGCTTTGGTTCTTTACCGGGTGTTGTTACTTGCCTTTGGCGATCTTTCTTTAGAGGGTAATGCAGTTGTAAAATTAGACTTATGGTTATTTGGTGCTAGTCACCTTTATCATGGCGAAGGAGTTGCGTTCGATCCTGAAGGTTTATTAAGTACGCTGCCCGCTATTGTAAATGTTATTGCGGGTTATGTGGCTGGTATCTTTTTGCAACGCAGCGGAAAAAATTATGAGACCATCGCCAAGCTTATGCTGGTTGGTGTTGCGCTTTTGCTGATGGCAGCGTGGTGGAATTTGATGTTTCCGATTAATAAAAAACTATGGACAAGCTCATACGTGTTGCATACGGTAGGGTTAGATTTATTAATCCTATCTGCGTTGGTGTTTATCATTGAAATCGCTCAGCGAAATAGGTGGACATACTTTTTTGAAGTCTTTGGCAGGAACACACTTTTTATCTATTTGTTATCTGAATTTTTCGTAATCCTCCTTTATACTTTTCAGATAGGAGATCAATCGCTTTACGGATGGATTTATCAAAACTTTTTTCAATCCTGGGCTGGAGATATCAACGGATCACCACTTTTTGCAATCTGGATAATGCTTACGTGTTGGGCAGTGGGCTACTGGATGGATAAGAAGAAAATTTATATTAAGGTGTAACCTGACTTACGCAATTTTTTTTCACGCAAAGACGCAAAGCTTGCTAAAAAAAATGCAAAGATTTAATGGTATGCGTAACCGAAGGTTTAATTTGACTAAACATTAAATCTTTTTACTGGCGTTACTTCGCTTTTGATCTGCGCATTAAAATCCGCGTTAATCTGCGGGAAAGTTTTTATTTTAATATTCGGGAAAGCTTTCCTTAAAAATCAGGATCTAACCCCATTTTCTCTTTCAATTCAAAAAGTGCAGGATTTTTTTCAGCCAGATAATCAAACTTCTCTTTGTTCGTGTAAGCAATTTTTTTTGCCTGGTGAGTTTGTATAATGCTTTCTACCTGTAGTAAGCTGTTACCTAATTTTTCACGCAAGTAACTCAGTAAGTCTGACTTTAAAGAAAGCAAAATGGGTTCTTCTACTGGATTGGTTAGCGGTAGCGTAATCAAATTGTTATGAAAAATAAAATGCTGCTTGAGTAAATGATATTCCGCTACCTGATTTTTTCGTTGTTCGGTAAACTCGTTCCAAACTCTACGCAATTCATCTTCCTTAACGGGGTTGTTTTGTTTCGGAGCAATTCCGTTTTTCTCCTCACTTTTTGCTTCTTCTTTCGGCTGACTCTTTAAAATGTTGCCGAGGTTAAGGGTAGTGCGTGGTTTAGTGCTTTCTTTTGGTCTAGCTACCTCTGGTTTTACTTCTTGTTTGGATTCAGTTTCTTCTGGTTGCGGATTTGAAACGATTGGAGTAGAAGGCTCGGCTACTGAACTTGTATTTTCAGGTTTTAATTCAATTTTTTTTTTAATCCCTCCTGTGAAGAAGCAGCGCCATTGCTTTTCAAAATAGCGTGGACGTGCGCCATCTTCATAAGAGCCAATTCAACAAGCAGTCGTTGGTTTTTACTACTTTTATAATTGATGTCGCATTGGGTGGCAATTGTTAACCACGAAAGCAATACTGAGGGTGGGGCTGAGTTTGACTGCTCTAAATATTTTTTCTTTGTGCTTTCGGGCACTTCCATCAAGTTGACAGTGCGTGCATCTTGCGAAACCAATAAATTGCGCACATGCTCACTCAATCCAACAATAAAGTTATGGGCATCAAATCCTTTTCTTAAAATCTCATCGAGAATAAGAATGGGTTGTGTATGATTTTCGGCTAATAATCCATCAACTACACTGAAGTAATAATCATAATCCAAAATGTGCAAGTTGTTGAGCACATCTTTAAACGTAACCTCCTTGCCCGATGAGAAGGTTACCATTAAATCAAAAATAGAAAGTGCATCGCGCAAAGCACCATCGGCTTTTTGAGCAATCAAGTGCAGTGCAGCTTCTTCCACTTTTATTTTCTCACGGTCGGCTACCTTTTTTAATTGAAAACTGATATCTGTAACCTGAATGCGGTTAAAATCAAAAATCTGGCATCGCGATAGAATAGTCGGAATGACTTTGTGTTTTTCCGTGGTAGCAAGAATAAAAATTGCATAAGGCGGTGGCTCTTCCAGCGTCTTCAAAAATGCATTGAAGGCTTGCGAAGTAAGCATGTGAACCTCGTCAATAATATATACTTTAAATTTGCCAAACTGAGGTGGATAGCGCACCTGATCAATCAGGTTTCGGATATCATCCACTGAGTTATTGCTGGCGGCATCTAATTCAAAAATATTGAGTGAATTAACTTCTGCTTTTTCTTCGAAGCCGTTAATCATGCGAGCCACAATGCGGGCACAGGTGGTTTTGCCAACACCGCGTGGTCCACAAAACAAGAGTGCCTGAGCTACCTTATTGCTTTCAATGGCATTTTTCAGCGTGGTTGTAATGTGCTCTTGCCCAACAACTTCATCAAAACCCAAAGGCCGGTACTTACGCGCAGAAACAACAAAATTCTCCATTGGCCGCAAGATAGACCTTGGTTATTGAAGTTGGAATAGAAAGCAAACAAAAATTATAATTATACGATTGGGCATCGTATTTTAGTTTAAAATTTAATGATTATGAAAATAACAGCTTTGATATCGGAAGATATTATTCAAGAGGTTAGAAAATACTCTGGCGGAAAGAATATTACTGAAAGTTTAGTGATTGCGCTTAATGATTATATAAACCGCCAACGCATGAAGCGATCAATTCAAAAAGTTAAGAAAAATCCAGTGGAGTTTTCAAGCGACTTTACGGCTGATCAAATAAGAAAGCTTAACCGGGAGCTATGATTATTGTTGATACTTCTATTTGGATCGAATTCTTCAGGCAGTCAGATGAGACAATTAGCGAAATGCTAGCTGGTTATTTAGAGGATAATGAAGTTGTTGGTTAAGTGTAATCTTTGGTGAGTTGCTTCAAGGTGCAAAATCTGAAGCAGAGGAAAGATTGATTCTTGAATTTTGGCGAGGATTGATAAAGATTGATGAATCTGAACTTCTCATTGAAGCGGGCAAGTTGGCACACAAGAGAAAGTTACCTTCAAAGGGGATTGGATTAATTGACAGCTGCATTTTACAAAGTGTAAAATCTCATAAATTCTCACTGTGGACGTTGGATAAAAAATTGAATAAGGAATATCAAATTCTTTGACTCACAACTTCTCAACTAAAATTGCTAAAAAAGTTTTGACTGCTTCCATATAATTACCAACTCGGATGTTCTCATTTTCAGCGTGTTGATTATTATCTGCATTTACCGTTGGCACCGCTACAGCGGGAATGCCCAGGGTAATAACGAATGGTGAGATAGGAATGGAGCCGCCAGCCGTGCGAACCTTAATGGGTTCTTTTCCAAAGGCACGCACCATCGCTTTGCTTAACCACACTCCGGTTTCTGAATTGAAAGGAGTTTGAAAGGCACCATACGAAATAGTGGAGTGGAACGCAGCGATCTTAGGATACTTCATCCGCTCAGCTTCGGTGGGTTCCTTATCAACAAGAAAATAATCCTGTGATTCAATATGTTTTTTTACAAGGTCGATTAACCTTTTGGGGTCACTGCTTGGCACTAACCGAATATCAATTTCAGCTGTGGCCGTTGCCGGGATAAGCGTGCGCGATTCTTTGCCGACAAACAGCGCATCTAAACCCCGAATGTTTAATGTTGGATACTGTAGTGATTCCTGAAAATTAGCACCCACTTTATCGGGCTCGGCAATGCCTAAAAACTTTTTTATTTCAGTTTCATCATCAGGCACTTGTTGTAAAATTTTCTTCTCTTCTTCAGTCAACACAACGCCATCATAAAAACCAGGAATAGTAACACGACCGTCATCATCCTTCATGCCTGCCAGTAGTTTGGATAATCGCAATGCAGGGTTAGGTGTATAGTTTCCGTAATTGCCGCTGTGCATAGGTGTGCGTGGGCCAAAGGTGGTGAGCGTGATTTCGCAAATGCCGCGCGCACCAAAGCTAAGCGTAGGTTGATTACTAACATGCCGTGGGCCATCATAGATGATGAGCATATCCGCTGCCAATTCATTTTTATATTTTGTAACGGCCGAAGGCAAATTCGGTGAACCTAACTCTTCTTCAAAATCCATTATTACTTTAATATTATAGTTTGGCTCGGCTTTCAATTCTTTTAGCGCATCGAGCGAAGCAAGAAACGCCATGGTAGGTCCTTTTGCATCACTTGTTGAGCGTGCAAAAATTCTCCAATCTGGATTTATAGCTTCTTGCAGGCGTTCATAGGCGATGGCATTCCATTTTCCGGATTCATCTTTTTCTTTTAGAGTAGGTTTCCATGGACTTTCCTGCTGCCATTGCGCTGGGTTTACAGGTTGTCCGTCAATTTGTAGATAGATGAGGACAGTTTTTTTAGCATTTTTAAATTTTCGTTCCGCTAAAAGCAATGGCGCTGCTGGTGTTGTTAAGCGCATAGTTGTAAAACCTCGTTTAGCAAATGCGCTTTCACACCACTGAACATTCTTCTCAATATCCTCAGGAAAGTGCGCATCATTTTGAAGACTCAACAGTTCATGCAATTCTTTAAAAGAGGCAATCGCGTGTTTTTCAGAAACCTTATTCAGGTCAATTCCTTTTTGAGCAAAGAGTGATGGACTTATAAAAATGAGAAAGTAAAAAATGTACTTCATGCTAATGAGGGTTTGAGTTATAGATGCAATAGAGAATTGAATTTTCAAAGACAGATCCAATCAATAATCTGTTGCTGTAAACTGCGGCCACGGAAGAACCCGAATAGGTTGATCCATCGTTCAAAAAAATTTCTGTCTGTTCATATTCGCCACTACTGTTTACAGAAAGTTTGATGACTTGCGATGGCGAGAATTTAGAAGGATCAGTAGCATGCGCAACAAACTTTAACATTTTTGGATGGCAGCCAATCCATAATGACCCGGTTGCATCTAATTCAATGTTATCAACACCTGTTTGGGTATTGATTGTTTGGTTAAAAGTAAGTTCACCAGTTGAAAGAGATCGATCATACACATAAACTTTTCTTCCCGTTGTTGACGCAACAAAGATTTTAGAATTGTCTAAAGAATGATTGATGCCATTAGCATAGGCAATGTCACTTGCTACTTTCCGGAATGACTTACCGTCATAATAATTTACATAAGAAATTGCTCGTTGCAGATAATCTTCTAGCGTACGACCAAATCCTGCTCTACTATATCCATGATCGTTGGTTACATAAAAAGTACGTTCGCCAACTGCCGTTACATCATTCGGGCTTGTCATGAGTGCTGCGTCTTGAATGCTTTCAAGGTGTACCAAACTATCGTTGCGCCATTGAAAACGCTCAACTTTATGATTGGAATAATTTTCAATATGATTTACAGCAAACAAAAACATGCGGCCGTCAGGCTCACGCCAAAGCGAAATGCCATGAGGATGAAAATCATTTAATGGTGGAGTTATGTTTCGAAGGTGTCTGGTTGAGTCAGTAAGATTCATTAATAAAATTCCACCTCCAATGCTATTTGGAGAGTTTCTATTGGCTCTGCGATCATCAACCGAAATAAATGTTAATCCTGTTTGTTGATCGATAGTAATGTCTTCCGGACCTGCGATGGGTAAAGTTATTTTTGATTCGCTGCCTTCAAAATGGGAAGTTATGGTTTTGAACATGCCGGCCGGTGAAAGAATGCCAAATACAACATAAAGCACCAGCGCAATAATTATCACTAAAGCAATCTTTGCTTTTTTCATAGTTTCTTATTGGACAGAGTTAGCCTTCATGTTGAAAGGTATGAAAACGGTAGTTAGCATAGAAGGGAATTTAGATCGGAGGTAATTGCTGCGATTAGTTATTTTTGTAAGCGCATGCAAACTCCTAAATATTCGGTCATTATTCCGGTCTATAATCGTCCGCAGGAGGTTGCTGAACTGCTTGAGAGTCTTTGCCTTCAAACCCATAAAAATTTTGAAGTGATTCTTGTGGAGGATGGCTCATCCATTGCCAGCCAGCATGTATATGAGACTTATGCAAGTAAACTCCAGATAAAATATTTTTTCAAGCAGAACTCCGGACCGGGACCAAGCCGCAACTTTGGTTTTGAAAAAGCTGCTGGCGAGTACTTTGTTTTGTTTGATAGCGATTGTGTGGTGCCATCCCATTACTTCGCTGCTGTTGAAAAATTTTTAGTGACTCAATCTGTCGATGCCTGGGGTGGACCAGATCGTGGTCGGGAAGACTTTAGTTTGCTTCAGCAAGCGATGGGATTTACGATGGCTTCTTTCTGGACCACTGGGGGAATAAGAGGTGGTAAAAAGACGAATTTTCAGCCACGTAGTTTTAACATGGGTATTCACCGAAAAGTATTTGAACAAACCCGTGGGTTTTCTTTCGATCGGTTTGCTGAGGATATTGAACTAAGTATCAGAATCAGAAAGCTGGGTTTTATTACAGCCCTTATCCCTGACGCGTTTGTCTTTCACAAAAGAAGAAATACACTCAAACAATTTTTTAATCAGGTTTCTAATTTTGGTAAGGGTAGGATTTTGGTTGGTCGCAAACATGCAGGCGAAGTGAAGGTAACGCATTGGTTTCCGGCTTTTTTTCTGTTGGGTTTAGTTGCCCTTCCATTTTCGGTATTCATCAATCCCGTGCTTTTCTTTGTTGGCGCTGCGTGCTACTTCATTTACTTGCTGATGATTGGGTTTGATGCACTCGTAACCACGAAATCCATTTCAGTAAGTCTGCTGACTATTCCATCTGCGTTTGTTCAATTAATAGGATATGGATATGGATTCTTGAAGGAGTTGTTCCATCTCAAGTAGCCTGAAATTCAATTCGTTGGAAAAACGAAAAAATTCTGCAACCTTTATCTAACCAAATAACCTAATCTATGCGTGGCTATGCATCAATCGTAATGATTGTTCTCGTTGGACTTTCATCTTTGTCCTTTTCATTTTCCGAACCTAAAGGCGATTATCTTCAAAAGGGATACTACATTGTGGTTGCGGCCTATCGCATTGGCCAGGAGAAATACATGGAGAGTTATGTAGATAAACTCAATAAAACAGGCCTGCATACCAAATATGGTTATGATGCGGGGAGAAAGTTTTACTACATCTATTTGGATTATTATACTGATTTTGATGAATCCATCCAGCAAATGTTAATCACACGAAAGCAAGGTGGGTTTACAGATGCATGGGTGCGCATTATGAAGGAAGGTGAAAACCCAGTGCCTGCGGCTGCTAATCCGGTGGCATCAATTGTGCAAACAGAAGTAACGGAAGATAGAAAGTCTGAGGTTGTTGTTGAGCAAAAGAAAGTGGAGGAAGGGGAGATTGTTTCGGAACCAGTGCAAGTAATTATTGAAGAACCGGTTAGCGATAAGAAAGCGGAAGTGGTTGTTCCGCCTTTAACAGAAGCAACTGTTTTGTTTTATCTATACAACCCTACCAATAGTGAACCCATTGAAGGCCAGGTTGAGATTATAGACGGTGACGTTGCACGACTAATTAAAAAAGTGAAAGCACATGAGGTTACTCCAATTCCTGATCCTAAAAATAAATCTGGCAAAGTATCATTGATAGGCTCTTCATTTGGGTATCGCAAAGTGCAGCATGATTTTGTTCTTTCTGAAGTGACTCCACAGAATATGCCAGAGTATATGGAGTGGCGCGATGATCATTATGTTATAAAGTTTGATTTGGCGAGGTTGCTTCGGGGCGATATTGAAACACTTTATAATGTTTACTTTTTTAATGATGCGGCTGTGATGATGGCCGATTCGAAGTATGAGTTGAACAGGTTGCTGGAGATGATGAACTCGAATAAGGACTATAAAATCATCTTGCACGGCCACACGAATGGCAACGCTCGCGGAAAAATTATTAAGATGGGAGCAAGTAAAAATTTCTTTGAATTAGCTAATGATGTGGTCGAGGATTCCGGAACCGCGAAGGATCTTTCCAATGAACGAGCCTCAGCCATTAAAGAATGGTTAGTAGCTAACGGTATCGATACCAATCGAGTTGAAGTAAAGGCTTGGGGTGGTAGCCGCATGATTCATGATAAGAACAGCAACAATGCGCGCAGGAATGTGCGTGTGGAGGTTGAAGTGATCGCGGATTAACTATATTTTATAAAAGGCCATTTCCAACACCCAATTAAGTGCCTTAAATTTTGGCAATCTCATTCCTTCTGAAATTTTCAGAACTTCAATCGATCATATGAAACGAACCATCCGCAGTTATTCTCTTATTATTAACTAAAAGACATTTATTATCACTGCACTGTCAGTGATTTCTACGTATGTGTGCTTTCGATTTGGGTTTATTGCCAAGTTTCCGGATATGCTGGTGGGTGTTGCTATTGTATTCCCGGTTGTGTTTTCAATAGGGTCTGCCTACACCCGCAGAGAAACAGCGCTGCAGAGGTTTGCTGATTTTAAAGGTCATGCCATTGCTATTTATTATGCCACTCGCGATTGGTCGGGCAACAAAAAAAATGAACTTCCGGCACGGGTAAAGCAAATTATTTTTGATATGATGAAGCTTATGCGTGAGATGTTTAAAAATAATAATGATCCAATCTGGAAAGACCATGAAGCTAAAATCTATCAATTGTTTTCGAGACTTTCCATGCTTACCATGGAACTTCGAGATCAGGGAGTTCAAAGTGGAGAGGTTTCAAGAATTAGCCAGTATGTAAGCAAGATTATTATCGCGTTCGATAACATGAAAATTATTCATAATTATAGAACCCCTGTTACATTGCGCGCTTATTCTAAAGTGTTCATTTATATTTTCCCCATCATTTATGGACCTTATTTTGCCAGCACGGTAGGGGATTACTCCGCTTCTTTGGAGTATGTGATGCCGGTGCTTTACAGTTTTATATTAGTAAGTCTGGATAATATTCAAGATCACTTAGAAAATCCATTCGATGATGTGGGTGAAGATGATATAACCATAGACGCAGAAGAAACAACTCAATTGCTTTCCTAGTATCGGTTTTACGGTATGGTTTTATCCCTGCCAGTACGCAGTCGAAGAGATTTAATAACAGCAAACCTTACTCTGATGAAATTTGTTGCTGCCTTTTCGAGGCATTCTTTGGCTTATGGAATTAGGGGTCTTTTTTTTGGTTCACCCTATACTCTGAGTTTAGTTCATTTGGACAATCAAAGAAGTTTTGCTTCACTTTTGAACCATATCTATCGAAACTGTACTGGAAAATTGGTTTGTGATTGTGATGGGTCCATGTCACGATAGTCTAAACATATTAGGTAGAAGCAGATGTTTCAGCCAGTGCTGTCGAAGAGACTAAACAGACTAAAGAAGTGAGAGCAGTTTTGTTAAATTCTTATTTTTGAAAATACTTGTAAATGGGGCAGGGTGAGTACGGCTATGCCAACGAATAAATTCGTTATCACAACTACGTGTGAATCAATTTGGTTGGACAGAATTATGAATAGGACTAGTCCAATCCATGCCAGAAGGGTAAAGGGTAATGCCTTACGAGTTAATTGAATCCAGCCAGACCAAGTATCAGATAAATTCATTTGCTTTCGAATCAGGTTAAATGAAAGCAATGAGTGCCATAAACCAAAATAAAAACTGAAAGCTAGATAAAATGGTAGAACATAAATGATGCTAAGAAGTAATATGGTTTGACCTATAAAGTTTAGCAAAGTTTGGTAATTCCAACTTAATTTATTTCGCAATAAAACGAGTATAGATGCGTGTGAGACAAGAGTTATCAAACTGCCATAAAAGAAAATGGGACCAAGTTGAAACCAAAATTCAGCACTGATTTCACTCCTTACAACTGTTTCAAGGATAGGAGCGGTTTCCTTCATGTGACTGGAAATAATAAAAAGAATTACTCCCAAACCATATATAGTATATAGTGATGTGTCAAGTATTGACTTTCTTCTATTGGGCCAATCTATCTCCCCAAAGTGATAGGCAGTTAGGCTAATAAAAATGATCAGTGCAAAGGACGGGAAGAAGAACCAAATTATCCCATACCCCAGCATGTTGAGGAAGTACTTTAGAAGGAAAAATTTAAGTGATAGTTTTTGCCGGGCTTGTTTCATTGATTGAGCCTCAACAAAATAGTCGAGCGAGCCATGAGGCACACCAGTAATCAGTAGAATAAAAAAGAATATGTAAAGTTGTAATGATGGATGAAGTGGAATCACTTGCATCATACTTGCTGTTAACACCCCAAAAAGCAATAGATAAATTTTCATGCAGGAATTCTGAATTTTATTATCTGACTGGTAGTTGACGCAAAAACTACACTAACTGGTTAGGCTAAAAGACTTGTGTCAGGTATTGCACCTGACACAAGATGTTTTCAGTTAAACTTTTTTAACTCAATTCTTTTTGCTAGACACAGCAATACTATAAACCACTAAGCCAAATCCAATCTTATTGATGGCGTCAGCGATATTATAAAATAAATCTACGTTGCTAGCACTCCATCCGAGACCGGTGTTTAACCAACCGCCTGGCATACACATATATCCAATTGGATAAACTGCCCATCCAACTAAAACAAACCAGGCAAGTGTTTTCACACCTTTCACAACAGCCGCGTCTCCAGAATTTTTTGCCAATTCAGCAACTTCTCCAAACCAAGAAGTGTACAAAATATAAACGTAACCGACAGTCGAAGCCACTCCCCATATCACGCTATGACTCGTAGAACCATCAGTGAACGCCTCGCCAATATAACCCGTCACTAGCATCAATACAGATGCAGCGATGAGCTTCCAAAGCAATGAAACTCTCGCGCCAGCTGCTTTAGTCAATAGATAAAACTCAACACACATCAACGGTACAGTCAGTGTCCAATCGATGTAGCGAAGTGCCGTGGGCGTTTGGCCTGTTGCCAAATAATAATCACGCATGTAGTAGTAATGTACTGCTGCAATGCCCGTGATAAGACCTGAAACTAGCAACGATAATTTCCATTTTCCATCTACAGAGCCTCTTTCAAAGAAAAAGAAAACGGAGGCTGCAAGCATGGCCATGTAGCCAGTAAAAAAAGTGAAAGCAATCGGATCATCCACTGGGATTACCACGATATCAGTTAAAAGTGTATTCATAAAATATTGTTTAAGATTTGGTTATGATTCTCAAACAAGGCATGTTTGAGAATGTTTCAACCGTTTGAAATATTTATTTTCTGTTTAAGTATTTGACCTATTTTAACTGAAAAATGATACTTTGATTAACAAAAATTGGTTATTTTTTCTTTTTGAAAAGGAAATCAGGCTTCAGAAAGCTAGCTGCCGCTGCTAGCTACCAGGAATAGTAGATATATTGTTAAAGCTCTTTTTTTGTTCGCATTCAGTAGTCTAAACATGCGTACGCAACTGATTGAATAAAGCGCATCTCTAAAAATCCTTGCTTTCATTACCTCAACCCCTGCCCCTTCTCCAGAAGAGAAGGGTAAGCGGAGTTTTTAGAGATGCCCTAAATTCAGATAGGGATAATTATTTCTTATATGCTTTCACTTCCAAGTTTAACCATTTGTTAATTAAAAATGTTTTACAATGTGTCAATCACAACATCGGAACCTGAATAATTTTTGGGGTAGGCCTCTTCGGGTTAATCTATCCAACAACCCAAAGTATTCTTAACTTTAATAATGAGCTGCCGCTATTTTGTTGGGTGATTGGCGTTGAGATTACTTGCAATATGCAGCGAAAGATTTTGTGCTTTCACTTCCTAATTCAGCTGCTTTCTTAAAGGCTTCACAAGCTCCAGCGTTATCTTTTAGTCTTTGTTTGGCTACACCTAAATTGTAATAAGCTAGTCCATAGTTAGGGTTAATTTCTAAAGCTTTGAGATAATCGTCAAGGGCTTCATTTGATTGACCTAATTCATCTTTTGCATCGCCCCGAAAAACATAGGCTTTAGCATTTGCAGGATCAAGCTTAAGGGTACTTGTAAAGTCGTCAATAGCTTTGTTATATTCTTTAGTCATATAGTAAGCATCGCCACGATCCATGAAATAACCACTAACCGATGAATTGCTTGCAATTGCTTTATCGTAATCGGGAATAGCTCCAGCATAATCTTCAACATCAAATTTTATGTTTCCTAATCCATAATGAGCCTCGGCAATAGTTTGATCCAACACAAGCGCTTGATCAAAATCTATTTTAGCTTTACCAGGAAGATCAGACACAAAATAAGCCGTACCTCTTCCTGCAAAAGCTCTTGCTATTTTTTCGTCTTTGGTCAATGCGATTGTATAGTCTTCAATGGCGGCATCATATTTTTCTAGTGCTACATAGCAATCGGCACGATCACAATAGATGGGAGCCAAAGTGGTTTTATTTTGATCGTCTTTTGGCCAAAGTTCAATTCCTCTTGTATAGTCTACCAATGCGCCCACATAATCTTCTGTGTTGTAAAGGGCACTTCCGCGTGTAGCTACAGCTTCTGCATGGTTTGGTTTCAATGCCAACACAGAATCAAAATTTGCAATAGCAATTTTATAATCACCCTGATTGAAAGCCGCCTTTCCTTTTTTGAAGTAGTCATCACTTTTATCGCAGGCTAGAATTAAGACCGCCAGAAAAAAAAAGCAAGTGTTTGTTTCATGGTGATTGATAAGTTAAGGATTTGGAAGTTTTACAACAATAGCCAGTTCTTTCAATTGTTCGTTCGAAATAGTGGATGGTGTGTCAATCATTACATCGCGGCCAGAATTATTTTTAGGGAAGGCAATGAAATCGCGGATAGAATCTGAACCTCCAAAAAGAGAGCAAAGCCTATCGAAACCAAATGCAATACCGCCATGGGGTGGTGCGCCAAATTCAAAGGCATCCATTAAAAAGCCGAATTGTTTCTTAGCCTCTTCCTCGCTGAAGCCAAGCTTTGAGAACATCAGTTGCTGTGTAGCGCGATCGTGTATACGAATAGAACCACCACCCACTTCAGTTCCGTTTATCACCATGTCATAAGCGTTTGCGCGAACTTTGCCAGGATCACTATCCAGTAAATGCATATCCGCAGGCTTTGGTGATGTGAAGGGATGGTGCATAGCATGCCAGCGGTTTACCTCTTCATTCCATTCAAGCAAAGGGAAATCAATAACCCAGAGTGCAGAGAATTTATTTTTATCGCGTAAGCCTAATTTTTCACCCATGCGCAAACGAAGTTCACTCAATGCTTTTTGAGTTTTTTCTTTTTCACCTGAAAGTACCAACAGTAAATCTCCAGGCTGAGCCTGAAGCAAATCAGCCCATTGCTTTAAATCTTCAGCAGAATAAAACTTATCAACAGAAGACTTGAACGTTCCATCTTGCTTGCATTGAACATAGATAAGACCCTTTGCACCAATCTGTGGTCTCTTTACGAACTCGGTTAGTTCATCTAATTGCTTGCGCGTGTATTCGGCACAACCTTTTGCACAAATGCCAACAACAAGTTCAGCGCTGTCGAATACCTGAAATCCTTTTCCCTGAGCAACGGAGTTCAGTTCAACAAACTTCATTTCAAAACGAGTGTCGGGCTTATCTGAGCCATAATACTTCATTGCATCGGCATAACTCATGTGCGGTACCGATGGCATATCGATGCCTTTCACATTTTTGAAGAGGTGACGCACCAATCCTTCAAACGTTGATAAAATATCTTCTTGTGTGATGAAAGCCATCTCACAGTCTATCTGCGTGAACTCGGGTTGACGATCGGCACGCAAGTCTTCATCGCGGAAGCATTTTACAATTTGATAGTAACGGTCGAAACCCGATACCATTAATAATTGCTTAAATGTTTGCGGTGATTGGGGCAATGCATAAAACTCGCCTGGATTCATGCGTGAAGGCACAACAAAGTCACGTGCTCCTTCGGGTGTAGATTTAATGAGCACTGGCGTTTCAACTTCAATAAAGTTTAAGCTATCTAAATAGATGCGCGTTTGCTGTGCCATTTTATGACGCAATTGCAAATTTTCTCGCACTGCATTTCTACGCAAGTCGAGGTATCGATATTTCATACGTATATCATCACCACCATCGGTGTTATCTTCAATGGTAAAGGGCGGAGTTTTAGAAGCATTTAAAATCTCTAAACCAGTTACTTTTATCTCAATATCACCGGTTGGCATTTTGTCATTTTTTGACAGTCGCTCAACAACCAATCCGGTAACTTTCAAAACATATTCACGACCTGTTTCACGAGTTAACTTAAGTAAGTTTGAATCAGTCTTCCCTTCTTCTAAAAATAGTTGCGTAATTCCATAGCGATCGCGTAAATCCACCCAAAGGAGACTGCCTTTATCGCGCAGGCGCTGCACCCAGCCGGTAAGGATTACCTCCTTATTTACGTCCACTAATCGAAGTTCGCCACAGGTATGGGTTCTTAACATGGTAATTGCTTAAATTTGAGGGCGCAAATTAATAAACCTTGCACGTTATACATTGCAAGCCAGTGATTTTCGTTTTAGAACTATGATTAAAAAAGCTTTATTATTCCTTTCTATTTGTTGTTTTTTTGGGTTTGCTCCTGATAGACTAAAGAAAACAAAAGTTGCTGAAGGCATCACCATTTCGCTGCCAACTGAACTTTCGCCTATGACTCCGGATGATATTGTGTTGAGATACCCTTCGGTGCGCGCTCCTTTAGCAGCTTATACTGATTTAAACAGGACGCTTGATTTTAGTGTAAATATTTCGGCAACACAATGGCCTGATGGCAACTTGGAAATGGCGCAAAAGTTTTTCAGAGCGGGATTCTATAGTTTATTCGATCGGGTTGACATTCTTGATGAAGGCATTCATGAGGTGAACAAAAGGAAGTTGATCTTCTTTGAATTTGAATCCCGTGTAAACGGAAACCGGATGACGCTGGGCGAGCAACAACCCGTGTTTCATTACACCTACATTCAATACTTAGTTGAACCCAATCGCACGCTGGTAATTTCATTTAACTGCCCAAAATCTGCTAAGGAAGATTGGCAGAAGACAGTTCACACCATGATGAAGACGCTTAATATCAAGTAATTTGTAGTAACTCTCTTTCATGGATATTTATACCGATGAGTATTTCATGCGCGAGGCTTTAAAGGAAGCCCGAAAAGCGTTCGATCTGAATGAAGTGCCTGTAGGTGCAGTGGTTGTTTGTCAAAATAAAATAATCGGACGTGCGCATAATCAAACAGAACAACTGACTGATTCAACAGCACATGCTGAGATGTTAGCAATCACGTCTGCTTCAAATTACCTCGGGTCAAAATATTTGAGTGAATGTACATTGTATGTTACGTTGGAACCTTGTGTGATGTGCGCGGGTGCGCTGCATTGGGTTCAGTTGCAGAAATTGGTATTTGGAGCAAGTGATTTGCAACGCGGTTATTCCTTGATTGAAAAAAATCTGCTTCATCCTCGCACAGAAGTAGCGAAGGGATTGGGAGCGGTGGAAAGCAAAGAGTTACTCAATCAGTTCTTTGCAAAACTCAGAGAGTAACTCTTTAAAAATTTCTATTTACCGGATTAAGCTTCTTTTGCTTCTTTAGCCTCTTTAGCTTTTTTAGCCTTAGCCTTTTCAGAATCTACTTTTTTTCCGTTTTTGTGCTCACCCATAAGGATCACATCTTTGGTCATTTCATATTGCTTGGCAGCTTGCATCATAGCGTTGTGGCTCTCACGAATTAAAATGGTACCTGATTTTGCACCTTTGTTCCGAACTTCAAGCCAAAATCCGTCTTTTTTCTTCTTTGGTAATACAGGAGGTCTTCCCATGTTGTAGTGTTTTTTAGCGTTTATTTGGCCTTTTGGCCTATTTCTTAAACTACCGAACCCGTGTTTTGGATCAAGTGCGCAAACATACCCATTTTTGCGGGAATTTGTGCGACTGCCAAGATAGCTGGCTCGCATTACCAAGAATTTCTTCGTGATTATTTCTTCAAAGTTATCCAAGCTTATCTGTCGTTATTTCGGATAACTTTGTTCTAATCGTAATAAGGGCGTCTCTAAAAACCCTTGCTCTCATTACCTCAACTTCTGCCCCTTCTCCAGAAGAGAAGGGTAAGCGGAGTTTTTAGAGATGCCCATAATTAACTATGTCAAAAAGTTTAATACTCTCGTGTCTTCTCACGTGCTGTTGCGTGATTCTAACTTATAGTCAAGAGCGGCTTGATACCATTTATACAATGAACAAGACCATTGTAGGAAAAGTAAAGGAAGTGGGCCTTCAGGACATTTCCTATTGGCCGCCAACCGAAGATGTAGTATATCGTGTATATAAACGAGCTGTTTTGAGCATCACGTTTTCTTCTGGACGCAAAGAAGTTTTTAATGAGGCTAAGAACTTACAACCATTAAAAGACTCGAATGAGTGGGAGAAAGTAGCCATCACCTACACCCCTGAGGAAGTCGCAGGACTTACCAAAATTGATTTTGTTTCTGTAAAGGCTTCGGGTGCTACCGTTTACTCAAGTGTTACAAATACCCAAAACCGGGCTTTTCTAAAAATGCAACAAGCCGCTGCAATCTTGGGCGGTAATATTGTATTGATTTCAAATCAGGCAGTGGAAGGAAACCAATACGGTCAGCGCACAACGCGCACCCAGTTGACTGGAATCATATATAGATCATTTGCAATGGACACGGCTATGTTAGCGCAGAAAATAGGAGGAAAAAGTTTTGGAATTTCAAGCAGGAAAATTCTTACTGTAAATAGTGCTAAGGCGCAAGAAACATCCGTCTATCCGATAACAAAAATTGAGAGCATTAATGATATTGAACTTATTAATGGAATTATATATCTCAATGCCAACTTAGGTTCAGATGGCAAGCGATTTATTGTCACTCGTTTTGATGATTCTAAGCTAATTCTTGCCTATAGAAAAAAATCTAGATTTGTTGAGCTGACCTTGAAGCGGATTAAGCAGTAGCTCACCCATACCTTGATCAAGTTTTATTTTTCTGACAAATATGCTGGAATAGCAATACCTGCTTTCAATAAAGGATCCGGAATGAGCGATTGCTTCTCAAGTTTAAGTGGTTGCACGCCCGCCCAAACATTTAAATCATAATCTTCTTCATCATCCTTAGGGTCGCCTTCTCTCACCTTTGCCGAAGCTTCGTTTATTTCAAAAGACAAAACCATGGTTGCTTTCCATTCGCCATCATTAGGCTTGCGAACATCATTCCAACGACCCGGGCACATTTTATTTGTAAAGACCTCCAAAGCAGTATAGAGCTCTTCTTTATCAGTAACGTTTTCGGGTTCACTAAATATGATGACCGATCGGTAATTAACAGAATGATGAAAAGCTGAACGCGCCAACACAAGTCCATCAATTAATGTTACACTAATACACACCGGAGTTTTGTTTGATTGCAGTTCGCGCATATAGAAGCTTCCCACCGAACCATGCAAGTATAATTTATTTCCAATGCGGCAAAAGCCGGTTGGTATTTGAAAGGGTTGATTGTCTTTCGAATACGCCACTGTGCAAAATAGTGCTTCGTCCAATATGGAGTAAACAGTTTCTTTGTCATAAACTCCGCGCTTTGGTAAGCGGGTAATTTTGGTTTTGTCGGTGATGGGGAATTTTTCCATGATGATATCTTTAACTATTAGTTTCAGTATTTTTTCTTCTTATGATAAAGCAGTCCTTAAACTGCTCCATGCCTATTTTTGGATAGTACTCAACTGCTTT